>NZ_BAABFA010000009.1:0-178776 GCF_039540515.1 Nemorincola caseinilytica
GCCTACTGTGCTCGTGCCGTTATACAGCTGGTAGTTGATGCCGGTGTTAGAGTTGTTCAGGGTTATAGCCGCACCTGCGCTGTTCTGGCATATCGTGCCGCCGCCGCTTACCGTATGCAACTGGGGAAGGGCGTTGATGCTTATGGTCACCACTCCGCTCATATCGCTCATACAGCCTGTGGTCAGGTCTGTCGCCTGTGCGCTGTAGGTGCCTGCTACCGTAAAGGTGCCTATATCTATAGGAGTGCCCGTACCGAAGCCTGCAGTGCCTGCTACTGCGCTGCCGTTATACAGCTGGTAGCTCACGCCGGGGGCGCTGCCGCCAAGGCCTACCGTTACTCCGCTGCCACCCGCGCAGTAGCTGCCGCCGCCTGTCACGGTCTGTACCGCGGGCAGTGCGTTCACGCTCACGCTCACCGTACCGGTCATCGCGTTCGTACAGCCCGTGCCGCTGTTATAGCCTATGGTCGTGTAGTCGCCTCCGGCCGTCATGCTGCCGAAGTCAACGGCAAGGCCCGTACCTGCAACAAGGCCGCCCGTAGGTACGCCATCGCGGTACAGCTGGTAGCTTACGCCCACCTGCGAGTTGCCTATTCCTACATGTACGCCTGTGCCGCCTGCGCAGTACGCGCCGCCGCCTGTCAGGGTCTGGGCCAATGGCAGTGCGTTCTGCACTACTGTGGCGCTGCCGTTCATCGTGCTGGTACAGGTACCGTTATCTGCGCCTACATAGTAGGTAGCTGCAAGGGTATGTATCCCGAAGCTCAGCGCTGCGCCCGTGCCGGTAGCTGCTGTGCCTACAGGAAGGCTGCCGTTGTACAGCTGGTAGCTTACGCCTGCTGTGCTGCCGCTCAGACCTATGGATACGCCTGTGCTGCCCGCGCAGTAGCTGCCGCCGCCTGTTACATTATATATTGTCGGTACCGCATTGATAGATACAGATGCCGTGCCTGTCATATTGTTCGTACAGCCCGTTACAGGGTCCGTAGCTTTCACCATATAGGTGCCGCTCATCGTCTGGCTGCCGAAGCTGATGGCAGAGCCTGTACCGGGTACCGCGCTGCCCATCGCCGTCAGGCCATTGTACAGCTGGTAGTTGATACCGGTCTGGCTGCTGCCAAGGCCTACCGCTACGCCTGTGCCGCCTGCGCAATAAGCGCCGCCGCCATTCACTATCTGTGCCACTGGCAATGCATTGATAGTGATGCCTGCGCTGCCGCTCATCACGCGCGTACATGCGGTGGTGGCATTGGTGGCCAGTACCGTATAGGTGCCGCTCGCCGTCTGGGTGCCCAGGCCGATGGCCGAGCCGCTGCCAGCTACCGCGGTGCCTACTGTGGCCGCGCCATTGTACAGCTGGTAGTTAACGCCTGTCTCAGAACCTGAAAGGCTGATGGCCTGACCGCTGCCGCCTGCGCAGTAGCTGCCGCCGCCCGTCACTGCATATACTGTAGGAAGGGGGTTGATGGTGATAGAGGCAGTACCGCTCATAGCACGCGTACAGCCCGTGGTAGTATTGGTCGCCAGTACCGTATAGGTGCCTGCCGCAGTACGAAGACCGAAGCTCACCGCAGCACCGCCGCTCACCGCAGCGCCGCTCGCAGTTGCACCATTGTACAGCTGGTAGTCCACACCTGCCTGTGTGGTGCCCGTAAGCCCTATCGTAACACCCGTACCGCCCGCGCAGTAGCTGCTGCCCGAGGCGCTCACCGCGAACACATTAGGCAGTGCATTTACCGTTATCACAGCGCTGCCGTTCATATTGCTCTGGCAGCCCGTTACGCTGTTGGTCGCCTGTACCGTATAGGTACCCGCAGTAAGCTGGTTGCCGAAGTTCAGCGCACTACCCGTACCGCTCATCACGCTCACCAGCGTAGCGCCCATCGACAGGCTGTAGTTCACTCCTGTGGACGAACCGCTCAGCCCCACAGCTACTCCCGTACCACCGGCGCAATATGCACCCGTACCCGTTACAGGGTATACCGTAGGCAAGGGGTTGATGCCGATAGAGGCCGTACCGCTCATGTTGTTCGAACAGCCCGTAGTAGGGTTGATAGCGAATATCGTGTAGGTACCTGTCAAAGTTTGTGTTCCGAAGCTAATAGGAGAGTTAGTGCCTCCCATTGTGCTGCCTATTTGCGCAGCGCCATTGTACAGCATATAGTTGACACCTGTTTGAGAACCACCGAGGCCAACTGTTACACCAGTACCACCGGTACAATAATTGCCGCCACCGGTAATGGGGTATATCACAGGCAGTGCATTTACCGATACGGTAGCAGAACCGGTCATACCGGTAGAGCACCCTGTAGCAGTGTTCACACCTATCATAGTGTAGCTACCGGCAGTGGTCTGCAGGCCGAAGTTCAGCGAAGAACCATTACCCGGCACCGCAGTACCTACAGGCGTGCCCGAACGATACATCTGGTAGCTGACACCCGACTGCGAGCCGGAAAGTGTGATATTCTGACCGGCGCCGCCTATGCAGTAGCTACCGCCACCACCTACAGTGAAGGCAGTGGGCAGTGCATCGATGTTTATCACGGCCGATCCCGACATGTTAGCAGTACATGTAGTAATAGCATTTGTAGCGCGTACAGTGTATGTACCCGCGGCAGTGAAGGTGCCAAAGCTGAGCGCAGAGCCCGTACCTGCTACCGGAGCGCCAGTAGCCGTAGAACCATTGTACAACTGGTAGTTAACACCGGCAGTAGAACCGCTCAGTGTTACCGGGAAACCGGTGCCGCCGCTGCAGTAGCTACCGCCACCGCCTGTGGTAAATACTGTGGGCAGTGCGTTCTGCATCACTATGGCAGTACCGCTCATATTGCTGGTGCAGCCCACGGCAGATGTGGCCGTAGCCGAGTAAACACCTGCAGGCTGCACACCAAAGCTCAGCACACCACCGGGGCTTACTACAGGCACACCTACAGGTGTAGCGCCATTGTATAACTGGTATGTAACACCATTGGTAGAGTTAGAAAGACCTACTGCCAGGCCGGCAATGCTGGCACAATAGCTGCCACTACCCGTCATGTTATAGACATTAGGCAGTGCATTAGTGCTTATGGTAGCGCTGCCCAGCATATTGTTGGTACAGCCGGTCGCATTGTTCACGGCCGATACGGTATAAGTACCCACACCGGTCATATTACCGAAGCTGAACGCAACACCCATACCCGCAGCAGATGTGAGCGCCGTAGAGCCATAGTACAATGTATAGTCTATACCGGGCTCGCCATCGCTAAGACCCACAGGCATACCTGTACCGCCTACGCAGTAGCTGCCACCGCCCGTTACTGTATATGCTACAGGCAATGGGTTGATGGCCACTGTGGCGCTGCCACTCATCATAGTGGGGCAGGGCGATCCAAGACCTGTCATTACTATATAGTTGCCTGCAACTGTCTGGCTGGGGAATACTATGGGCGCACCTGTACCGGCAATGGTAGAGCCCACCGGCATACCATCTCTGTAGAGCTGGTAGGTCTTGCCGATGTCCGAACCGCTGAGCTGAACGGTAACACCCGTACCGCCTGCGCAGTAGCTGCCGCCACCCATTACAGCGTATACTATTGGCCTTTGTACCACCGTCACGGTGCTTGATGCTACCCTGTTGCTGGTACAGCCCGTACCTGTATATGTGACACTGAGCGAGTAGATGCCCGATGCCGCTGTGGTAGTAGCTGTGAGTGATGTAGTACCCGCAGCCGTAGTAGCACTGTAGCTGTTAGGGCCTGTCCAGTTGTAAGACACCAGTGTACCTGCACCGCTGGTAGCACCGGCCGTAAGTGTTATGGCCGACCCTGTACACAGCGCCGTGGGCGATGCCGTGATAGATGCTACCGTAGGCAGGCTGTTCACAGTAGCGCTGGTAGTGCGTGTGCCGGTAGCGGTACAGTTAGCGGCATCGGTCACAACAACAGAGTAAACGCCTGTGGCTGCTGTGGTAGCAGATGTTATAGTTGGGTTCCGGACAAGGCTATTGAAGCTGTTAGGTCCGGTCCACGAATAAGTATATGCACCTGTACCACCTGTTGCCGTGCTGAAGAGGCCTAGAGTGCTACCCGCACATATGGGGCCATCATTGGAGACCGTCACCATTGCAGGGCGGGGATTCACTACGGCAGTAGTAGTAGATGTGCTGCTTGTAGCGCAGTTATTGGCATCTGTAACAGTGAGCGAATATGTGCCCGAAGAAGCCGTAGTGGCATTAGGGATAGAAGGATCTTCTACCGCAGAGCTGAATGATGGGCCTGTCCATGATATGTCATATGGCGTAACGCCACCTGCTATGGTACTGGTCAGGTTCAGTGTGGCATCGGCACATATGGGGCCATTGTTGCCTATGGCCGTTACCTGCGGACGGGCATATACCGTTACTGTGAAGTTCTTTGGCGAACCCGCACATGTAAGACCTGATATGGTAAGTGATGGTGTAACGGTGAATGTACCCGATATGGTCGTAAGGCCGGGATTGGTGCCGGTAAAGGCTCCTATATTACCCGTACCATTGGCAACTGTGCCTATAGCGGTATTACTGTTGCTCCATGTATATACGTTCGATGCCGATCCGCCTGTGAATGTTGTGGCAGGCACCGTATTGTTGGCGCATACAGCACTGCTACTCACTGCGTTCACTGTTGGCGTCGGGTTCACGCGTATGGTAAAGTTCTGGCTGGCGCCTGTACAGCCATTGGCCGATGGCGTCACCGTTACTACTGCTGTCTCTGCTGCAGATGTACTGCTGTTCGTACCCGTGAAAGAAGCTATGTCGCCCGTGCCGCCAGATACAAGACCTATCACGGCATTGGTATTCGTCCAGCTATAGAGCGTACCGCTTACAGGGCCTGTGAAATTCGTAGCCGCAACAGAAGTGTTGTTGCACACCGCCTTATCGGCAGGATCGGCCACTGCGGGTGTGGGGTTCACAGTATAGTTGAAGCTCTGGCTGCTGCCTGTACAGCCCGCGGCCGATGGTGTCACCACCACGGTGGCCACTACAGGAATGCTGCCTGTATTGGTAGCCGCAAAAGAGCTTATGTTGCCGTTGCCCGCAGAAGCAAGACCGATGCTGGTGGTAGTGTTCGTCCAATCGTACTGTGTGCTGGCAACTGTGCCGGTGAAGGTAACGGCAGTAGTGAAGGCCGTGTTACATACTGCCTGGTCGGCAGGGTCGGCAACAGTAGGCGTAGGCTTCACGCTGATGGTGAAGGTCCTTGTAGTACCTGTACAGCCATATGCCGATGGTGTCACGTTAACAGTAGACACTGTGGTAGCGCTGGTGCTGTTGGTAGCGGTGAACGATGCTATATCGCCCGTGCCGGATGTGGCCAGACCAGTAGTTGTATTGCTGTTCGTCCAGGTATATACGGCTACAGGCACATAACCTGTGAATGTCACCGCCGTAGTAGCGAATGTATTACATACCGACTGATTGGACGGTGTGTTCACTGTAGGTGTCGGGTTCACAGTATAGGTGAATGTTTGCGTAGCACCTACACAGCTAGCCGCAGTAGGGGTAACTGTAACCGTAGACACTATAGGGGCATTAGCGATATTGGTAGCCACGAATGCCGATATATGCGTATTGCCTGATGTTGCCAGGCCGGTAGCAGTATTATCATTCACCCATGTATAAGTAGTGCCGCCTACTGTGCTTACGAAATTGGTAGCCGGGGCCACAGTGTTGTTACATACCGCCTGATCGGTAGGATCGGTAAGCACGGGTGTAGGCCTCACGCTGATGGTGAATGTCTGGCTGCTGCCGGTACAGCTATTGGCCGATGGCGTTACCGTTACCGTAGAAACTATCACGGCATTGGTACTGTTGGTAGCTGTAAAAGATGCTATATCGGTATTGCCCGATGAGGCAAGACCTGTAGCAGTATTATCGTTCGTCCATGTATATACGGTACCACTCACAGCGCCGGTGAAGTTGACGGCCGTAGTGTTGGCGTTATTACATACCGACTGGTCAGTGGGGTCCGAAACTGTTGGTGTTGGGTTCACGGTATAGGTAAATGTCTGGCTGCTGCCGGTACATCCTGCCGCAGTAGGCGTCACTGTCACTGTTGCCACCACGGGCGTGCTGCCGGTATTCACTGCAGTGAAAGAAGCGATATCGGTATTTCCGGTAGTGGCAAGGCCTATGCTCGAGGTATTATTGGTCCAGTTATATACGGTACCGCTCACCGCACCGCTGAAGCTGATGGCCGTGGTAGAGGCATTGTTACATACTGCCTGATCCGTAGGATCTGCAACATCGGGCGTGGGCTTCACCGTATAGGTGAATGTCTGCGAAGAACCCGGGCAGCTATTGGCCACAGGTGTCACTGTCACAGTGGCCACTACATTGGCAGCAGTACTATTGGTAGCAGTGAAAGTTGGTACGCTGGTATTGCCCAACGAGGTAAGACCTATGCTTGTAGTGCTGTTGGTCCAGTTATACGTTGTGCCCGATACGGGAGAACCGCTGAAGGTAACGGCAGTGGTAGTTGCATTATTACATACCGACTGATCCGCAGGGTCGTTCACCGTAGGTGTCTGGTTCACTGTCACATTTATGGTACGCGATGCCGTAGCAGTGCCATCGCTCACCTGTATGGTGAACGCATCTGTACCGTGGTAGCCAGCAGTAGGCGTATAAGTAAGCCCTGTAGGCGTTATAGTGCCCGAGCCTGTAGAAGCGGTAGCATTGAAGCCCCCCAGCGTACCATGCAATGGTGTACCGGTCACACTCCAGGTAAGCGTTTGCGAAGCATCTTCATCTACCACACCCAGGTTACTATTGATGGCGGTAGCGCTTGCATCCTGGCATATCGTCATGGTACCTGTAGCGCCGCCTGCAAATACAGGCGCCACATTGTCTGTCAGCGTCAGTATATCAGATTCATCTTCTGCAAGTATAGATGGGTTGCGGATTATTACCGTATAGCCACCGGCCTGGTTCGTCTCATAAGTACTGTTGGTGGCGCCGGGTATTATCACAGCATCCTTCACCCACTCATAAGTATATGCAGGATCGGTAGGCGTAGCGGTAAGGGTAGCCGTTATCGATGGGCCCACCATGTAAGATGTGGTAGTGATCTCGGCCGCACCCGGCAGATCGCCATCTATAAGGAAGAATCCGCTGAAGCCTTTAAAGGTCCCCGTGAATGCTACATTGCTACCCCACGTTGTGATGGTAGGTGTCACACGCTTAGAGTTCAGCTTGTGAATAGTGGCGTTCGTAGGCTCATTCGTCTTAACGATGTAGAGAGATGATGGGCTTACTCCGCTCAGCTCCGCATTTGTATAGTAGAATGTCGCATCATAGGTAGATGAAGAACCCGTTGTGGGTGTTATAGAGAACTCCTTCACCGACCTGTTCACCGCAGCATCGAATGTAGACGGAACAAAACCATTGCCCGATGTCGTTATGGCCGCGTTCACACAACCCAGGTCCTGCGAGGCATTCCTTACCATTGCCACTACGCTGCCGGTGGTATTATAGAAATAAGACGCGTTCACGCCGGTGTCTACTTGTGCCGAGCGTAATGTGGTATTCGTTTCTACAGGTGTACCGTCGCCACCTCCTGAAACAGGTGTCTGAGAGAACTGTAGGACCGGAAGACTTCCCGCTACTGTTGTAGCAGGGTTCGTGCAGGATGTGCCCGCGCTTTGCGTGGTATATGCCAATCCGTTATAGCCGCTCGAAGCCTTCGCGGTTACCCAATCTGTCCCTCCCGGTGTACCCGAGGCATTACGCCAGCATATATTTACTACCAGATTGCTTGTACCGTTCCAGGTAAAGCCGGATGAGAATACCAGCTCATTCCAGCCCAGTACAGTGGTCACATCGCCGGTATATACGGTGGTCAGCGCCTCTGGGGCAAAACCCATTGACATGGTCGTAGCAGAAGAATTGGCCATGCTTATCGTATAGTCCTCATACGGCAGCGTTGAATTTTTCGTCATCACCTTCACTTTCAAAGCGGTGATAGGCGAGGTAGAAGATATACCTGCTGCGGTAAGGTCGGCAGCTTTAAAGAGATATTGAGCCCTGGCCTGTGTGAAAAATCCGGCGAACAGTCCATTATGAGCAAGGCTACTTGTCGAGTCTCCCATGCTGACGTAAGACAGCGGCGTGGTCATAGCTACCGCAGTATCATCGTTAATGATGTTCACGCGTATGTTCTCATTGGCACCTACGCCCGCGCTGCTACCTGCGGCATCTACCGCAAGGTGCAGATAGAAGAACCTGTCATCATTTATCTTCACATTGTCGAAGATGGTCACAGATACGTTCTGCGGTGTGGCGCTACCCGCCGGGAATGTGAGCGACGTCGTGTTCAGCACAAAGTCCACACCACTCCTGGCAGTGCCGCCTGCGCCTACCGATATCGCTACCACTGGGCTGCCGCCGGTGGGGGCCGTACCCGTTATGCTCACCGGTATATCTATGGTCCTGCTGGCAGGGCATGCTGTGGTGCCTGCATTCTCGTTTATGTCCACTGTTGTTGCAGAGAAAGCTATCGTTTGTGCAGGTGCTGCCGTTGCAAAGCTCAGAATAGAGCCATTCGTTGTTCCGTAACTGTTCTCACCCATCACTCGGAAATAATAGGTAGTGCTCGATGCCAGCCCGGTTATATTGGCGGTCACTGCTGTAGCGCTGCTACCTGTTACAGGCGAAGGCGTTGCAGTAACAGTGGTGACACCCGATGACAGGTCTGACACGGTACTGTATGCAAAAGTAACAGTGGTGCTGGCAGTGTTCGCATTCACACTAGCATTGAGCGTAGCGCCCGTGGTGGATACGGCAGTAGCGGCAGCAGTGGCCACCGCCGGAGCGCCTGAAGCAGATATGGTAAGCTGCACCGCAGGTGTGAACTGGTCGTAAATACTAGCTACTGCATGCGAAAGGTGTGTTCTATAATAAGTGGTGGCCGTTACTGTAGCCGTATAGGTGGCATCCGTAGCGCCACTTATATCCGTCCATACACTGTTATCGGGCGAGCTCTGCCACTGGTATCTCGCATTTCCGCCATCCATGTTGGTAGACAGAACAGAATTATAAGATGGGATCGTGCCCGATGTAACGGTAGCTTTCGTTACCAGCCCGCTCACCGAGCCATAAAGGTCGCCGTCCATCGTAATGGTGGCCGAGGGGTTGATGTCTGTGCGTATATACAGGGCGCCTGCCAAAGAATTCACATTGGACACACCGCTTATCAGCGCATTGTTGCGCACCGACAGCGGAGCGTATAGCTTCACATCATTGACAGGGGGATATCCTATAACAAAGTCGTTCACCATTGTGCTACCACTGCCCCCTATTTCAGTTCCCTCTTCCTCTATCCTCAGTGTGCCGCTGTTAGCCGAAATGGTACCATTATTAACAAGGTTCTTCATGCCCTTCAGTACCATTTGCAGTGCGCCTGAGCCTGTTACCTTTGTTCCGTCGGCTATAACTACCGAAGCTCCAGACCCTACTCCGTACATAGTGAGGTCAAGTATACTGCCCTGGGTAGTACCGCCCGCATTCGTAGCCGACACACGAAAATAGTAAGTGGAACCTGGCGTAAGGCCAATGACCGTTGCTGTCACAGCAGTGGCCGACGAGCCCGTAACGGGAGATGGAGTAGCGCTTACCGTATGCACGCCCGACGAAAGGTCTGACACTGTGCTATACTCGAATATCACTGTGCTGCTGCTGCCATTGGCATTCACACTGCCGGGCAGGTCTACAGAATAAGATGAAGTGATAGAAGCAGCGCTTGTAACTACCGTTGGTGGTGTGGGCGCGTTCACTGTAGCTGCGGTGGTATTGGTACCTGTGGGTACACAACTGTTGGCATCAGATAGTGTAAGGGTATACACACCCGTAGCCGCAGTAGTAGCCGCAGTTATGGTAGGGTTCTGGTTGGTATTGGTAAAAGAGTTCGGCCCGGCCCACGAATAAGTATAGGGCGGTGTACCGCCTGTAGCTGTCGATGTCAGGCTTAGGTCGCTGCCCGCTATGATGGGGCCATTGTTGCCTATGGCAGACAGTGTAAGCGCTGCCGGTGGCGCTGTAATGGATATGACCCTTGTTATTTCCTGGGGTACAGTGGCGGCATCGGCTATGGTACAGGTATATGTGCCCGGGCACAGACCCGATATAGATGAAGAAACATGGCCATTGCTCCACATATATGTATATGGGGGTGTACCGCCCGATGGCGTTACCGATGCCGTGCCATCGCAGGTAAAGCCACAGGCATTGCCATTCGTTTTCGATGTGGTGGCAGTGAGTATACTGAAGCTAAGTATGCTGCCGGTGGTAGCCCCCCCGGCATTCGTACCCTTCACCCGGAAGTAATAGGTATTACCTGCAGTGAGTCCGCTAATAGTGGCCGACACACTGGTAGCACTGCTACCTGTGACCGAGGATGGCGTGGCCGATACCGTAGTGACACCAGATGAAAGGTCCGATACCGTACTATATTCGAATATCACAGTAGTATTATCGTCATTCGCATTCACACTACCGTTCAGCGTAGCAGCCGATGCAGTGAAACTTGTTGCAGCCGATGTGGTGGCTGTAGGCGGCGTCACGCCCACAGGTGTAGTGAAGCTGAGTATGGCCCCGCTTGTGGTACCGCCTGCATTGGTGCTTACTAGTCTATAGTAGTAGGTGGCGCTCGCCGACAGACCCGAAACAGAAGCAGTAACACCAGTACTGCCTGCATTGGCTATACGCGAAGAGGGGGTAGCTGTAACGCTACTTACACCCGAGGCCAATGTTGGGGATGTGCTGTACTCAAAAATAATGGGGGAGGTAGCTATTCCGTTATCATTGATGGTACCGTTCAGGCCGGCGCCCGAAGAAGTGATGCTGCTTGCAGCAGTAGTAGTATTGAGAGGACCGTACTTGTTGCCGAACACAAAGTTGTCCACAGCCATATAGTTGGCACCGCCACCGCACTGTATCTCCAGCTCATCGATGTTCGTCAATGAATTGTCTGTACCGCCTTCTGTGGCAAAATTGATGTAGGTGAACCCATTGTTGGTAGAGAAATTACTAACAAAGCCTGTTGTTTTTGTCAGTGTGAACTTTGTAACACCTCCGCGTTTGCCCCTGAATGTAACGCTACCGCCACCTGGTGTGGCGGCATTGTCGGTAGATATGAACAGATGCAACCCTTTTACTGTTATAAGCGCAGCATCTGTAGTAAGGATGGAATAGGTCTGGTTGGTATTGGCACCTGTGGCAGCCGCATCAAGAAACTTCGATGAGGTACCGGTACAGTTGCCTGCGGTACATGAGGTACCCACACCATAGTTAGTAGCTGAAAGATTCGTATGACCTCCATTGCAATCGGTCCAGGTATCGCCAGGTATCCACACTCCAAAAGTGCCCCCTGTAGGGCACGAGGCAGTGAAGCAGGTGAAGCTCTGACCATTGTTTACGAATACGGTAGGCTTTGCACTGGATCCGCCATCAGTGATACTTTCGAAAGTTTCGGTAAATGGCTGCGCCAAAGCGGTAGCCACAGATCCAAAAAAGAAAAATAATATCAGCGCGGCAAAAATTCTTGTATTCATATAATAGTTCTTCATAGAAAAACGTGAAAATATTATTCTGATAGATCTTTATTCTCGATCCCTTTTGCAAAACGTGGTGATGAAATGTCTATCCACTTACGGCATTCGTTAGTCGCAGGAAAATGCTTTATAGAAACCGTAGGGAGTAGAACCCGGCGAGGCAACACTCAGTGTCAGTATAGTACCTGCCGAAACACTGACACCAGTTATAACACATGTGGTGGGGACGCCTCCCGATGCGGCGGTAGTACTGCACGTTCCTACAAGCGTGCTGGTAGCGAAGGTAGAGCTTGATGTACTTGGTGCAACTGAGTAGAGGTTCCAGGTCATAGCGCTAGGTACATACGAAGTTATGGTCATAGTAGGCGTACATGTGGTGGGCGCTGTAACGGTAACAAGGCCGGCAGCGTTCAGATTGCTTTGCTGTACGCTATTGGTAGGGCTATAATACCCCGTGCCCGATACCACAGTAGTATTGCCGCTTACAGCATATGGTATTTTAGATGGGCTGGCGCCGGTGCCTGTGCTACCGCCACCGCCGCCGCTGGGTGTGGCCCACTGGCCATCGCCACGCAGGTAAGTGGTACTGGATGCTGTGCCACCCGTAGAGGCTATTTTAGCTATCGTTACCGTATTGTCTGCAAGGCTGGGGTTGGGATAAGTACCGGTAAGGTGGCCTCCGGCCGAGCCTGATGGCGTGGCAGTAGGCGTGGCCCAGGTATTATCGCCGCGCAGAAAGGTACTGCTGGATCGGGTACCCGAAGCGCTGAGGTCCGATGCTGTTACCGAGGCCGCCAGGTTCAGCTTGCTGTAAGCAATGGCGGCAGTGGTACTGACATCAGAGTTCACAATGGTGCCATCCAGTATCTTACTACTAGTGATGGAGCTATTGGCTATCGTAGGGTTGGGGTAGGTGCCTGTAATGTCGCCACCTGCAGAGCCGCCCGGTGTGGTGCCTGTGATGGTGATATTGCTGGCAGCGGTTATCTGGCCCTTACTGTTCACGGTATATGCAGGCACCTGTGTGCTGCTACCATAAGTACCGCTTGTCACCCCCGTTGCTGCCAGCGTAGGGTTGGGATAGTTGCCTGTCAGGTCGCCACCTGCCGAGCCGGTCGGCGATCCGCCGCCACCGCCTATTACCGTCCATGCAGTGCCGTTGTAATAGTAGAAGCCCTTGGTCACATCTGTCTGGTATACCATCAGGCCCTCTGCCGGTGTGGTTATGGCCGTGCGCTGTGCCTGTGTCATCCTGGGTATCAGTATCCCCTTGGTGGTAGATGCTACATCCAGCATTGCAGAGTTATCGGCTGTGCTGCCGGTAGTGTTCAGGGCCATACCCTGTGCCTGTGCGCCCTGAGATGACAATGCTATGGTGCCACCCAGCAGGAAGGAAAATAAAATAGTATTCTTCATATTATACATTTACTTAATTATTTTTGATCTTTGTTTTACATATCAATGACAAAGCCACCTTTTTCTGTTGAAAAAATGTGCATAAAAACATGGAGGTACGAAGATAAAAATTTATGTGAATGAAATGATAAACTTTAAAGACAGATCTGTTTAAAATAATTTTGACAACACCTTGCTCAAATAAAATATATAAAGTGGGGTACTCATTTCTGGGTACCCCACTCCTATTTTTTTGTATCAGGCCATGCCCTTACGGCTTTACAGGGTATATACCGCCCGATATACACATGGCATAGGTGAGCCCTAATACCGGTGGAATATTGGGAATAGGCTGGCTACCTCCAGTGTTTGAAGTAGTGAATGAACCACCTCCGCTTACGCTTAGGTTCAATGCCATGGGCAGCTGTACCATATTGGTGGCAGGTCCATATATATTCAATTCAGCAGCATCTCCGTACTGGGTCACTGCGTTAGTATTGCCCGCCGCAAGCACCATATTGGAAGCTGCAGGGCTAGCATAAGTGGCCGGGGAAGTAGATACCTGGAAAACGCCTGTCCCCTGTAGCGTTACATTTCCGGTATGGTTGTGCGCGGGCATATTGGCCACTGCTATAGTATTTGCCTCTGCCCCATATTTTTTCGAAAACGCATAATTATTTACAAGACCAGCTCCTTGCCCATACCCGATAGGCAACCTGCCTCTCAGGTCCGGCAGGTTGAAGTTGACGGTATCGCCGCCGAACTGGTTACCGAGCAGCGAATACAACGCCTGGTACTGGTTCACAGAAAGCTGCTGCCCATTACATATCGCCCAGCCTTCGGGTACCCAGTTGAGTGCCCATAAAATGATCTGACTTAAGTAAAAATCCATTGTTCTAAGGTTTTAATTGTTAATGAAATGAATTGTTTTCATCACTAATGTAGATAGATAAGACAGCCGGTACCGGCATATGAGCCTGAGTAGCCCTTTTATGGTGATGAAAGCCCTAAACAATACCCATGGAGCAACGATCCACTAACAAATAAGAAAGAGAACTACCTCCAAAAGCAGAGACAGCACTACACCACATACAAAAGATCACAAAAAGAGTAGGCATTATACCCTGGCAAAATAGGCGCCCAGCCTGAACATCACTATGCCCAGCAGCCCGCCTATGGCATCGGCCACGGCATCCATTATCTCCATGCTGCGGCCCAGGAAGGTGAGCATACCCTGCAGGTACTCTATGAGGCAGCCCAGAAAAACAGTGATCAGTAATAGTATAAGCAGCGACCTGAAGGTATAGGCCGGCCTGGCACAGAGCCAAAGGAAGGAAAAAATGCCGAACATGAGGAAATGTGTCCATTTGTCGGCAAGGGGTACATCTACCCTGGGTATCTCGTGTGCGGGCATGAGGCACCCTATAAAAATGAGCAAGGTCCATGCTATAGCCATGAACCTTGCCTGTCTTGTATACGGAGAATCCGTTGTGAATATTCTTTTCATTTGCATTAGCCTACCAGCTGCTCATAAGCGGCCGCGTCCAGCAGTGCAGCTACGTCGGCAGTATTGTCCACTGTCATTTTTATCATCCAGCCATCGCCATAGGGGTCTTTGTTCACATTTTCGGGTGTGCCTTCCAGGCCGGCGTTCACCTCGGTAATGGTGCCGCTTACAGGCAGGTAAAGGTCCGATACCGTTTTCACGGCCTCTACCGTACCGAATATCTCGTTGGCGGCCAGCGCCTTGCCTGTGGCAGAGATATCGACGAATACTATATCGCCCAGCTCTTTCTGTGCGAAGTCGGTGATGCCTACAGTAGCGATGTTGCCCTCAAGGCGTATCCATTCGTGGTCCTTTGTGTAACGTAGATCGGCGGGAAATTGCATTGTGTATGTTTTTGCGATAAAAATAAGCGAAAAAACAATAAAAGCATAAGTGAATGACGAGAAACAGGCAGGTATAAAAGAAAAAAGCAGGAACGGCCATCGCACTGTTTCTGCGCACCGTTCCTGCTTTTGTGCGGGTGGAGGGACTCGAACCCCCATGCCGCAAAGCATCAGATCCTAAGTCTGACGTGTCTGCCAATTTCACCACACCCGCTCAGGGAGCGCAAAGGTAATGACATCTGGCCAATAAAACCACTGGCGCGTAAAAATACCGACAGCTCAAAAAAGAGCAGCCGGGCGTTGGCCCGGCTGCGAATATCTGTAATTAATGTAACTGCCTAGTAGCGGTACCTGCCGCGGTGGCGGTACGGACGTGGCCCATAATGCTTGCGGCCCCATATCTCTTTGCGCGGCTTTATCTTCTTACTGGCGCCATAGTGACGATGGGTCCTGCGCGCACCGTCCTTGGGCGACATCTTGTACGACGAGCCGGTCTCGTATCGCATTCTGCAGCCGGTCATTGCCAGCACCAGCGACATACACGCAAGGAACAGGAGTAATATTCTTTTCATCGGCAAATACATTTAGGGTGTCCGGGTTAAAGATATAAAAGTATTCCATTAAAAGAAAGCGCCTCTATATCAATGTGCCGGGCAGCTACACAGGTATGCTGCTTACTCTTCGGTCTTCTTCTTTTTGGGCGCTGCTTTCTTGGCAGGCTTCTCTGCAGGCGCTTCCTCGCCGGCACCTTCCTCTGTATCGGCCTTTTTCTTCTTGGCGGCCTTCTTGGCAGGCTTCTCTGCCGGTGCTTCTTCGGCGGCAGGCGCTTCGGCAGCTACAGGGGCGGCCTCGGCAGGCGCCTCTTCGGCAGCAGGCTCTTCGAAGTTCAGCAGGTCGTTGGCCCTCAGTATCTCGAACCATTTCAGCATCTTCTTCATATCGCTCACATACACGCGCTCTTCGTCGAATTCGGGGAATATGTTCTTGAAGTATGCCTTTATGGCGCCATTATCGTTGGTCTTTACGGCCGCAGGTGGAAATGCCGCCTCCTGTTCCATCATTTTCTGGAACACCAGTTGCAGACGCACATTGTCGCCGGTGGTATACACCTCTATGCTTTCCAGCGGCGTCACATTGTGCTGGCGCGCCGATATGAATTTGGTGGTCTTCTCTGCCACGCTGCGCACTATGGCGCCATCACTTTTGGTGGCCAGCAACTGGTACAAACCGCTAAGCCCCGTTACTGCTACTATTTCTCTGTATTCCATAATATGTTTTGAAAAGGCAGCAAAAATATCATTTTTATACTTATCAGATGTACCCCCGACCAAAAAAGTTGCCTCCCGGCCTCAAAAGGATATGGAATATTATATATTTGCGACATGATCCTCTCAGATACAAGAATACTGGAAGAAATAGCAAAGGGAACTATTGTCATAGAGCCGTTCGACAGGGCAAAGCTGGGCTCTAACTCTTACGATGTGCACCTGGGCAAATACCTGGCCATGTACAACGATACCGCGCTGGATGCACGCAAACACAACCAGATAACCCACTTCGAGATACCTGAAGAGGGCTATGTACTGCAACCCAATATACTGTACCTGGGCGTGACCATGGAATACACTGAGACACATGCACATGTACCCTTCCTGGAAGGAAAATCGTCTACCGGCAGGCTGGGTATAGACATACATGCCACTGCCGGCAAGGGCGATGTAGGCTTTTGCAACGCCTGGACACTGGAGATATCGTGCGTGCAGCCTGTGCGCATATACGCGGGCATGCCTATAGGCCAGCTCATATACTTCCCAGTAGATGGCGAGGTACAGAACAAGTACAACAATAAGGAAGGGGCAAAATACAATGGCCGCAACATGAAGCCCGTAGAGAGCATGATGTGGAAAAACAAATTCTAACCACCAGTTAATTATTGTAGATATGGCGCTGAACATGCCCACCTTTTACAAGCGTACGGGTAGCGCGATAGTATTTGGCGCCATCATGCTCACCGGCCTGCTGTGGCCGCTGGAGTGGCCCTTCCTGTGCCTGGTATGCCTCATCAATGTACTGTGCCTGCGCGACTATTTCCGCCTGATGCAGAAGATAGATAAGGAAAGCCTGTGGCCCGGCTGGCTGCCACCGGTGATACATGCACTGTCCCTCATCATCATACTCACCTTCTCGCTGCGCGGCTATGATACTGCCGAGGCCATACTGTGGGGCATCTTCCGCACGCTGCCGCTGGTGGTGCCTGTGCTGATGATGGTGTGTACCCTCTTCAAACGCACTGCGCTAATGGCGCTGATGCAGAGCATAGGCGGGCTCTTCTACATCACTCTGCCCATGATACTGCTGGTGAATATGCGCCTGCACGATATGGCACTGCCCATAGCCCTCATAGCCATGATATGGATAAACGATACCATGGCCTATATAGTGGGCTCCTTCATAGGCAAAACACCGTTCTCACCCATATCGCCAAAGAAGACGTGGGAGGGCACTGCGGGCGGCGCACTGCTGACCATAATAGCGGCGGCTGTGTATGGCTACCTTTCGCACACTTACCGTATGGTCGATTGGGTGATGCTGTCGCTGCTCACTGCCGTAGCGGGTACGCTGGGCGACCTGCTGGAATCGAAGCTGAAACGCATGGCCGATGTGAAGGACAGCGGCAATATGATGCCCGGCCACGGTGGCGCACTAGACCGCTTCGACTCGCTGATAGTGGCCGCACCCGTGGTGTTCGTTTACGTCAATTGGTTCATGTAGGGCCTATTCATCCGCCCCGGGGCGGCGGCGCATCTCTTTCTTGCGGCCTTCGCGCTTCTTGTTATCCAGCCGCGCAGCTTTCGATGCTGCAGTGGGCCGGGTGGCGGTACGCTTCTTTGGTACTACAAGGCTGCGCTTTACCAGTTCGTGCAGCTTCTTTACGGCCACATGCTTGTTCTCTAGCTGCGATCGTTTCTCGGTGCTGCGCACGGCCAGGTAGCCTTCGCTATTGATGCGGCCGGCCAACCTGGCGGCTATAAGTTCTTTTTCTTCCGGCGTGTAGAAGCGCGAGGATGCTATATGCCAAAGCACTTCTACTGCGGTCTCTACCTTGTTCACGTTCTGGCCGCCCTTGCCGCCGCTGCGCGATGTTCTGTAAACTATTTCAGAGGATAGGTCTATGTTCATGGGGTCTATCTTTTTGCGGTGCAAAGCTACCTCATGTATCAATACTGTTCATAGGTCTTGCTCATATCCACCTGCTTCCACTTGTCGCCCACCTGGTAAAAGAGGATGTACCCATTGGCCGGCTTCTTCAGCGTCAGGTCATAATCGCCGCCGGGGTTTATCCGTAGCTTGTAATCCTCATTTTCATAGTCATGCCCACCCATGGCCTGGTACCACCACCATGTGCCGTACTGGTTCAGCTTTACGCGTATGGTACTGTCGTTCAGTACCTGCGCGTGTGCGCCATCGTCGGGCGTCACCATATTGAAGGAGAGGGCATCGTATACCTTGCCTTTTATGGGCCGTTCAGGCACCAGCAGGTCGCGCATCAGCTTGTACTCGCTGGGGTCGCTGGCGCTCATCATGGGTGCGCCATGCATAGATTCAGGCATGTTCAGCAATATCACCGTTCTGTCGCCGGTCTCGGGCAGGTGGTGCAGCAGGCGGTCCACTATGCGGGCGCCCTTGCCCCAATACCTGTTCACTTGTATAGTGTAGCGCAGGTTGGCCAGCAGCAGTACCACCAGCAATGCCACGCGCACATACCGACCCCTTATGCTCCATATACCTATGGCTACCAGCATGAACAGGAAGGGTATAGTAAAATAGGTATACCTGTCATACACGATAAGCAGCAGATCGCCGAACCAGAGCGGCGTTATCAGCAGCAGCGCTATGAAGGTCCATACCCCCAACAGCAGCGCTACCTTTGCCCGTCCGCTCATTTTGCCATAGCGCAGCAGCCCCCATGCAAAGCATGATACACATCCACCATAGAACATTGTCATACCCACACCCGAATCGCAAAAGGCATAGATATTGCTGCGCAGATCGCCCATAGATGCACTGCCTATATGCCACTCTGCGGGCAGGTACCTGCCCAGCGGTAGCAGGTGAAAAAGATATTTCAGCGGTTTGCCCAGGCCGGCATCCTGCAGCGATAGCACCGTCTGCGAGCCTATACGCGACACCCAGTCGCCATAGAGCAGGCGGTACTCCAGCAGGCGCAGCGCGAACAGCAGCAGCATGGGCAGGAAAAAATATCGTGCCACACGGCCGAACATAGCCTTGCCCTGCGGCAACTGCCCCTTGTAGAACCACCCCAGCGATAGCGCCAGCCATGGCGTGATGTAGAAGACCTCCAGCGTATGGATAGAGAACAGGTAGGCCACACAGGCATACCACACATACCTGCGCTCGCCTGTATAGCAGTAGCGCTGTACCCACACCAGTACCAGCAGCAGTATGAGCAGGCCCTGCAGGTAGTGAAAAGACGGCTCCCACACCACTACCTCGCTCACATAGGGCGAAACACAGAACAGCACCACGCCTGTATAGCCTATGGGCCTGTACTGCTCTACCCCGGCATCGCGCAGCAGAGTGGCGCAGAGTATGTACAGCAGGGTAGCATTGGCAGTATGCAGGGTAATGAACAATATATGCCATGCCCACTCGCTGGCGCCGAACAGCTGGTAGTAGACCCATGTAACGAACTGTGTACCCTGGTACATGCTCACTACCTTGAAGCCCGAGCGGTTCATGTACTCCCAGAAGGGGCGGTAGCGTACCTGCTGAAGCCAGCCGGTGAAGTCGGAAACGAAGCCTGCCTTTGCCGCAGGCAGGTACAGCACGAACATAAGCGCCCACAGGCATACGAACAGCATGCCCGCCTTTACAGGCGTGATGGGAGAAGGGCTATGTGACCGCTGCTGCAAAATGGGTATGTATATACCGGCAAATATACTAATTGCGCCACGGCACACTATATACGGAAACAACTCCTCCCCTCGGGGAGGTCGGGAGGGGCTATATGCCCAGCAGCATGGCAGCTATGCTGAAGTAGATGACAAGGCCCGTCACATCTACCAGGGTGGCCACGAAGGGGGCCGAAGACGTAGCGGGATCGAGGTTGAAGCGCTTGAGGATCATAGGGATCATAGAGCCCGATAGGGTACCCCACAGCACCACACCTATCACCGATATAGATACCGTAAGACCTACCAGCACCCAGTTGAAATGCTCGCCATAGTTGTACCAGCCCAGGTACTGCCACAGCACTATGCGCACAAAGCCTATGAAACCGAGTATGATACCGAGCGTAATGCCCGACAGTATCTCGCGGCGCATCACATACCACCAGTCGCGGTAGGAAAGTTCTTTCAGAGCCATGGCGCGTATGATGAGGGTGGCCGCCTGCGAGCCCGTATTGCCCCCGCTGGATATGATGAGGGGTATGAACAACTGCAGCACTATGGCCTTTTGCAGCTCCATTTCGAAGAAGGCCATGGCCGTGGCCGTGAACAGCTCGCCTATGAACAGGATGATGAGCCATACGGCGCGCTTCTGTATCATGGTAAAGAAGCCTGTCTTCACATAGGGCAGGTCCAGCGACTCCACACCACCGAACTGCTGCATGTCTTTCGTGTCCTGCTCTTCGGCCTCGTCCATCACGTCGTCAATGGTCACCACACCCATCACCACATTGTTGTTGTTGGTCACAGGTATGGCCACACGGTCATACTCCTTGAACTTCTGTATGGCGTCCTCTATCTTGTCCTGCATGTCCAGCTTCACATAGTAGCCGTCCATTATGTCCTCTATCTTCTTGGCGGGGTCGTTCAGTACCAGCTTGCGTATGTGCAGGTCGTCCACCAGCTTGCCGTTATTGTCTACCACGAATATCACGTTGGCAGCAGGGGTATCGGTATAGAAGCGGCGTATATGCTCTATGGCCTGGCCCAGTGTCCATTCTTTGCGTACAGTGGTGAATTTTGTATTGATGAGGCGCGCCACGCTCTGCTCGGGATACCCCAGCAGGTCGTAGGTGGCCAGGCGGTTCTTGTCGTTCAGCAGGTTCAGGAACTCGGTCACCTCGACCCCGTCCAGCGACTCGAAGTAGGCGATAAGGTCGTTCGACTCCAGGGCGTTCAGTATGGCCGATATCTGAGCCTTAGGCAGCTCATCCAGTATGTTGCGCTGCAGCAGGTGGTCGAAGAAGGGGAATGTCTTTACCTGCAGGTCTTCGGGCAGGGAAAGGAAGACAGTGATGGTCTCATCATCTTCCAGCGATTGCAATAGCCGGGCTACCTCAGCAGGGTAGTCTTCATCCCCGCTGCGGTGCTGCAACACATCTGTAAGGTCGCCCTCCAGAATTCTCTCCCTCAGTTCCTCTGCCAGCATTGCCGCTCATGTGTGGTTAGATCTTGTTCCCGAATGGCCGCCCACACCTGGGCCGACCGCTTAAAAAGCATGCAAAGTTATGGTTATTATCCGTTGAGTATGTTATTTTTTCTGTACCCCTCTTATTGGGCACAAGCCATAGAATATATCTATCTGCAAATTTGACTATCTACTAATAGATAGATACATTTGCGATCACATCTTTTTACATGACCACCCGCGACACCATAATAGCCGCTGCCGATAAGTACATACGCGAAATAGGGTACAATGCCTTTAGCTATAAGGACATATCGAACAGCGTAGGTATACGAACGGCCTCCATACATTATTATTTCCCGGCCAAGAGCGACCTGGGTGTGGCCACCATACAGTATCACATGGCGCAGCTGGAGGCTATACAACAGGAACTGGCAAATGCTGCGCCGCTGGATAGGCTGCTGTGGTTCCTGCAAAACTATTCGCGCATCAACGCCGAGAACAAGGTATGCCTGGTAGGTGCGCTGTCCACCGCCTTCAATACGCTGGACGAACCCATACAGCAGGAACTAAGGCTATTTGCAGAAAGCGTACTGAACTGGATAACTGGCATACTGGCCGATGGACAAAGAGAGGGCACCTTCCATTTCGGCACTGCGCCGCGTACCAAGGCCATGATGGTGATAACTAATATGCTGGCCATAGTGCAGCTGGCACGCCTTACCGGTGCGGCCGACATAGAAAGAGTACAGAAAGCCATAATAGAAGAACTCACAAAACAAGCCATATGAGACGAGTAGTGATAACAGGTATGGGCGCAGTGACACCCATAGGCAACAATGTACAGGCCTTCTGGGCCGCCATGCTGAATAGCACCAGCGGCGCAGGCCCCATAACCCGTTTCGATGCATCGAAGTTCAAAACACGCTTTGCATGCGAGGTAAAGGAATTCGATGCACAGCACCTCTTTGAAAAGAACGATGCCCGCAAGTACGACCTTGTGACGCAATATGCCGTGGCCGCCAGTGATGAGGCCATACAGCAGGCGGGCGTCGAATTTGCCACGCTGAACCGCGACCGCATAGGCGTGATATGGGGCGGAGGCGATGGGGGTGTATCTACCTTCGAAGAGCAGCACCGGGCCTATGTGCTGGGCGATGGCACGCCCAGGTTCAACCCCTTCTTCATACCCAAACGTATAGTGAACATAGCATCGGGCGTTATATCCATTCGCCATGGGCTGCGCGGTGTCAACTATACTACGGCAGCCGCCTGCTCGGCCAGCAATACGGCCATCATAGATGCGTTCAACTACATACGCTGGGGCAAGGCCGACATGATGATAACCGGCGGAGCGGAGGCATCTATCACAGAGACATCCATAGGCGGGTTCAATGCTTCCAAGGCGCTCTCTACCTACAACGAGGACCCTGCGAAAGCGTCGCGCCCGTTCGATGTGGCTCGCGATGGCTTTGTGCTGGGCGAGGGCGCCGGCGCACTGGTGCTGGAAAGCTATGAACATGCCATGGCGCGTGGCGCACACATACTGGCAGAGGTAGTGGGCGGTGGCCTTGCGGCCGATGCGTATCACCTTACGGGCACGCACCCCGATGGCGATGGCGCCGTGCTGGGTATGCGGCTGGTGCTGGAAGAGGCAGGCATAGCCCCTCACCAGGTAGACCACATAAATGCACATGCCACATCTACCCCCACGGGCGATATAAGCGAGCTGAGAGCTATAGAGCGGGTATTTGGCAGCAATGCCAATGCCACCATAAGCGCCACAAAATCTATGACCGGCCACCTGCTGGGCGGCGCGGGCGCTATAGAGGCCATAACCTGCGTGCTATCGGTGATACACGATGTAGTGCCACCCACCATCAACACCACAGAGGTAGAGCCCGGCTATGCCGGCAAGCTGAACATATCTACAGGCGGAGCCGTGCCACGCAAAGTGATCTATGCCATCAGCAATACCTTTGGCTTTGGCGGGCACATAGCCTGCTCGGTATTCAGGAAGTTCGAGGGATAAAGACTACACTGCCACAGGCGCCTTGATGGCCGGATGGCACTGATAGTTCTCCAGCGTAAAGTCTTCGTATCTGAAGTCGAAGAGGTCCTTTACGTCCGGGTTCAGTCTCATCGTAGGCAGGGGGAAGGGGGTGCGCGTAAGCTGCAGTTTTGCCTGCTCTATATGATTGTTGTAAAGGTGCACATCGCCAAAGGTGTGTACGAACTCGCCGGGCTGCAGGCCGCACACCTGCGCCATCATCATCGTCAGCAGCGCATACGATGCTATGTTGAACGGCACCCCCAGGAACACATCGGCGCTGCGCTGGTATAGCTGGCAGGACAGCCTGCCATTGGCCACATAGAACTGGAAGAGCGCATGGCAGGGGCTGAGGCCCATACGCGGCAGGTCGGCCACGTTCCAGGCGTTCACTATCATGCGGCGACTGTCGGGGTTGGTCTTTAGCTGGTGCAGCACATCCTTTATCTGGTCGTGCGTTTTGCCATCGGCACCCGTCCAGCTGCGCCACTGGTGGCCGTATATGGGGCCCAGGTCGCCATTGGCATCGGCCCATTCGTCCCATATGCTCACACCATGCTCTTTCAGATAGGCTATATTGGTATCGCCCTTCAGGAACCACAGCAGCTCATATATGATGGACTTCAGGTGCAGCTTCTTGGTCGTCACCATAGGAAAACCCGCCTGCAGGTCGAAACGCATCTGGTAGCCAAAGCAACTGATAGTGCCCGTACCTGTACGGTCGCTCTTGGCTGCGCCGGTATCCATTATGTGTTTCAGAAGATCGAGATATGCCTGCATGATAGCAGCAAAATTAGGTAAAGTTTCACTGGTACGGGCCACCACCCTCCCGGTGAATGCATTTCGAATTTTCGGGTACCTTTATGGCAGCGACGCCCCGCGCGACCGCGCGGACATCGATCTCCCTCCCTTTCGGGGAGGGCTGGGAAGGGGCTTAATGCAAATGCACATCCCCGGCCATATAATGCAAAAGATCAGTACTATTGCGCGGCCATATGCTACCACTTACCGATACAGAGACGATAGACACCTCCAACACCCAGTTCAGGCAAGCAGTGGCATTCGTTACCAATACCCGCGAGCATCTTTTTCTCACCGGCCGGGCGGGCACCGGCAAGACCACCTTTCTGAAATATATAAAAGAGCACTGCGGCAAACAGTGCGCTGTGATAGCGCCTACAGGCGTAGCGGCCATGAATGCCGGTGGCGAGACCATACACTCCTTTCTGCAACTACCCTTCGGGCCTTTTGCCCCCGGCAGAGCGAGTGGCTTTGGCACGGGCATGGCCGAGGCACAGGATGCGCACTCGCTGCTGGCCAACCTGCGCATGAACGAGATGAAGAAAAAGCTCATTCGCCGGCTGGATCTGCTGATAATAGATGAGGTGAGCATGGTGCGCGCCGATGTGCTGGATGCCATAGACCTGGTGCTGCGCCATGTGCGCCGCGATCATACACAGCCCTTTGGCGGGGTGCAGATGGTGCTGATAGGCGACCCCTACCAGCTACCTCCTGTGGTTACCGATGAGGACCATGCCATACTGGGGCATTTCTATAATGGCCCCTACTTCTTCGACTCCTGGGTGATACGGCAATACCCGCCGGTGTATATAGAGCTGAAGAAGATATACCGGCAAAAGGAACAGACCTTCATAGACCTGCTGAACAGGGTACGAAATGGCAATGCCCTGCAAAGCGATGTGGACCTGCTGAACGAGCGCTACCGCCCCGGCACCCAGCAAGAGGAAGGCTACATAGTGCTTTGCACCCACAACCACATAGCCGACGACATCAACAAACGCGCCCTCGATGGTATAGATGCCCCCCTGCACACCTTCGAGGCCACCATCAATGGCGAGGTGAATGAGCGCAGCATACCCGGCGAGCGCCTGCTGCAACTGAAGAAGGGTGCCCAGGTGATGTTCATAAAGAACGACCTGCAAACACCGCGCCGCTACTACAATGGCAAGATAGGCAAGGTGGCCGGCATAGGCACAGGTGGTATAAAGGTATCATTTACCGACAGCAGCGAGACCGTAGAGGTACCGCTGGACACATGGCGCAGCGTACGCTATACGCTGAACAAGCAGACCGGAAATGTGGAGGAGGAAGAGCTGGGCAGTTTTACGCAGTTCCCGCTGCGGCTGGCATGGGCAGTAACGGTACACAAGAGCCAGGGGCTGACGCTTGAGAAGGCCATTGTGGACCTGAACCGCGCCTTTGCACCCGGACAGGTATATGTGGCCCTCAGCCGCTGCACATCGCTCGATGGGCTGGTGCTGCGCAGCCCGCTGGAGCTGCACAATATACTGGTAGATGAGCGTGTGATGGAGTTCTCGCAATACGAGAACGAGGAGGACGAGCTGGATGCCGTACTTGCCGAGAGCGAGCTAAAGGCAAAAGCGCTGGCATTGCAGCAGCGTTTCATGTTCGGTGCGCTGCTGGAGCTTATGGCCCAGCACCTGCCCGACCTGCAAAAGGTACGGAGCGGCCCCAAAGAACAGAACCTGGCCCTGCACGAAAAGATAACGCAACGCCTCACCGGCGCCGAGGCACATGCAGCCCTCTTTGGCAAGCAATTGCAAACCCTGCTGGCAGAGGCGAACGAAGAAAAACTGGCCGCGCGACTGGCAGCCGCAGCAGCCTACTTTGACAAGGAGGTACTTACCGCCTGCCTGCAATGGGTAGATGAGCACCTGGCCCTGCTAAGGGAATACCAGAAGGTACTGCGCCAGACCCGTATATGGATGGAAGTAAAAGAAATGCTTGTGGTAAGGCAAAAGGAGATGAGAAGCCTCTCCCCGGCCCTCTCCCTGGGAGAGGGAGGTGGCCTGTAATGTTCTTGGTCCAGAGATCATTTCTGCCCTTTTACCGTCATAAGGTAGTCCACTATCTTGGTACAGGTGGCGCTGTCTATGGGCGCGCCATATTTCTCCACCATTTTTTGCACCTCTGCCTCCCATGTCTTGCGCGGAAAGTCCGGCTGTTCGGTCACATACCGCAGAGAGTGGCATATGCCGCAGTAAGATGTGAATTCGGTCTTGCCCGGCCCATCGGGCATGGCCACCTCTTCGGGCCATATGGTCATTTGGCGCACACTGCCCTTTTGCGAGAATGTGTGCTGTGGCGTGGTCTTGTTTACCCGTTCCTCCGGCGCAGGTACATCGGCCTGGCCATTGCGGGTACAGGCATCGGCCAGCGGCAGCAGGCCGCAGAGCGCTATCAGCAGGTATGTTCTTGCCCTCATCATTGCGCCTGTACTTTTATATGCTCTATAAAGCCGCGTGCATAGCCGCTGCGGTTCCACTGCTTTTCGGGTTGGGTATTGCCCTTGCTGTCGGTAGCGCGTACTGCCAGGTCGTAGCTGCCTGTGGTGGCGGGTGTCCATTCATGCTTCCACCTGCGCCACGAGTATTTGCCTATCTCGGGGTCCATAGTGGCCGCGGCCCAGGTCTTACCCCCATCTGCCGATACCTCTACCCTGCTTATACCACTGCCGTCGTTAAAGGTCAGCCCCTCCAGTGTGTATTTCTGCCCTGCCTTTAGCGGCTCTGCCCCTGTGGGCGATACGAATATGGAGTGCAACTGCACCGTGGTGAGCGGTATGGTCTCCTTTACCAGGCTATCGGGCCTTTCTGTGCGGCCGGGGGTATTGGCTATGCGGTAGGCCTTCTCCATCCAGAAGCCTTTATACTTTTCCTTGTGCACCTCTATATTGCCCAGCGCACCCACCCAGTACGATGCGTACCAGCCCGGCACCACTAGCTTCAGCGGGTAGCCGTTCAGCATCGGTATGGGGGTGCCGTTCATCTCGTAGGCTATCAGTACCTCGCCATCGGTGGCATGGTCTATACTCAGCGACTTTGTAAAACCCGGCACACCCGGCAGCGTACCCTTGTCCATACCCGCGAACGATACATCTACAGCGCCCTTCTGTACTCCTGCCATGGCCAGTATATCCTTTACGCGCACGCCCTTCCATTTGGCATTGCCCATGGCGCCATTGCCCCACTGGCTGCCAGGCACTTTGGGGTCGAAGCTGGCGCGCGAATTGCCCGAGCATATGCACAGGGCCACCATGCTATCGGCAGGAAATTTAGTACGGAGATCGTTCATAGACAGCTCCAGCGGGTGTGCTACAGCGCCACCTATACGCAGGCGAAAGGTATCTTCGTCTATACGCCTCACTATCTCGGCCAGGTGCCAGCGCACAAAGAAGAACTCATTGGGCGTTATATCTTTTTTGAACACCTCCAGCGGGGTCTCCAGTTGCGGGGGACGGTCGGTGAGCAGGCGCATCTCTCCTTTCTCGGGATACTTCACCATGCCGGTAGCGGCAGGCATAGCATCGGTTGCGGCAGCAGATGCATTGCCCTTTTTACTGCCACAGGCAGATAAGCTAGCCGCAAGGCCCGCCACACAGAGATATGTGATGATGCGTTTCAGGAACAAGGTTAAAACACCATAAAGTAAATGATATTCCCCGACAGCAGCAAGCTGCATTATTAACGATCGGGCTGATCGGGCTCGTTAAATGACACTTAGGGATCGTTATAAATAAAATATATTAATTATTTTTACTTTATGTATATTTACGCCACTATCACAAACACACTACAATGGATACAATTTCTGAGCCTAACAGCGACCAGCTACGGCTGCGCGATGCCGAGGCCAACTACAGGGAACTCTTCGACAATGCGAACGATGCCATATATGTGCTGGATGCGCAGACAGGACGGGTACTGGATGTGAACGAACGCGCGCACCAGCTTACAGGCTTTACCCGCGCCGAGCTACTGACCGGAAATATAGCAGGCCTGGTGACCGGCCACCCCGACCAGACACTGGACAAGGCACTGGCATACATAAAAAAAGCCGCCACAGGCGAACGGCAGCGCTTTGAATGGCAGGGGACCGACAAAGCAGGCAGAGACCACTGGTACGAGGTGAACCTGAAAAAGGTGATACTGACCGGCAAAGAGCGTGTATTGGCCTTCTTTCGCGAGATAGATGACCGCAAGAAGGCCGAAGAAGAGCTGCGCGAGAGCGAGCAGCGGCTGCGCCACTCTATGGACAATATGCTGGAAGGCGTGCAGATAATAGGATACGACTGGCGCTACAAGTATGTGAACAGCGCACTGGCGGCACAGGCGCATACCACGGTCGACAAATTGCTGGGCCGAACTATGATGGAGGCATTTCCCGGCATAGAGCATACACTGGGTTTCTGGTACTACAAAAGATGCATGGAAGACCGCCTGTCGGCCCATATGGACAACGAATTCTCGTTTCCGGATGGTAGTACAGGCTGGTTCGAGCTGCGGATGGAGCCCGTACCGGAGGGCATCATCATTCTTTCTATAGATATTACAGAACGCATGAGGGCCCAGCAGGAGCTGCGCGCAATGAACCAGGACCTGGAGCTGCGTGTGCAGGAACGCACACAAATGCTAACGGCCGTGAACAGGACACTGGAGACCTTCTCCTATTCCGTATCGCACGACCTTCGCTCGCCACTGCGCATCATAGATGGGTATGCACTGCTGCTGGAGAACGAGCACAGCACCCACCTGGGCGAGGAAGGCGGAAGGCTGCTCTCGGTCATCAGGCAGAATACTACGCGTATGGGCCGCCTCATAGACGATATACTGGAATTCGCAAGGCTGGGCAAGGCCCCACTGGTAAGGACCCATGTAGATATGAACGCGCTGGCGCGCAATGTATGGCAGGAACAATATGGCATATCTGCCGGAAATGCGCGAGTGGTGATAGCCGACCTGCATACCGCCTATGCCGATAAAGGGCTTATAGAACAGGTGCTGCACAACCTGGTATCGAACGCGCTAAAGTACTCTGCAAAAAAAGATATACCAGAGGTATATATATGGTCGGAAAAGAAGGACGGGCGAACGATATACTGTGTAAAGGACAATGGCACGGGTTTCGATATGCAGTATGCCGACAAGCTCTTTACCGTATTTCAGCGCCTGCACAAGACATCGGAATACAAAGGCTCGGGCGTGGGGCTGGCCATAGCCGAGAGTATAATCATAAAGCACGATGGGCGCATCTGGGCCGATTCCATACCCGGCGAGGGCGCAAAATTCTGTTTCTCGCTGCCCGATGAGGGGGCAACGATACCAGAGGCGGTAAAGTGAGGGGATGCGATGGCACCGCAAATATGATATAAGACAGGGTGTGAGTAGCTGCCCGCACGCTAATACGCGCGCAATACCTGCACCCGCTATATCCTATATTTAGCAGCTGTCGCATTCCTCACATTATCCTCGCTTACAACTTCAGAGCCTGTGCGAGATCTATTCATGGTACTTATTATGAGCATTATTTTGGAGCGAAACGAGGCGAATTTTGCAGGCATAGCCTGTCCTATGACGAAAAAGTCAACGAAGTTGCAGCCCAAAATGATCTATATGAAGGCCAATTAATAGATCTCAGACAGGCTCAAACTTTTACCATTTCCTTATAACTGCCGAACCGCATGTATTTCATTATATTTGCCCACCCTTACGGGGAGTACCCATGCGCAGCATATTCATAAAGGAAATAAACTCTTTCTTCAGCTCCATAGTGGGCTATGTGGTGTTGCTGGTGTTCCTGGTGGCGTGCAGCCTCTTCCTGTGGATCATCCCCAACTACAGCATACTGGAATACGGCTATGCATCTATGGAGCGTTTCTTTGAGATAGCCCCCTGGCTGCTGTTCCTGCTGGTACCGGCCGTTACCATGCGCTCCTTTGCCGATGAGTTCCGCACCGGCAATATAGAGTGGCTCTCTACCAAGCCCCTCACCGACCTGGATATAATACTGGGCAAATACTTTGCTACCATAGCGCTCATAGTGTTCGCACTACTGCCTACGGTCATATATGTGTATACCATACACAACCTCTCCTATTCGGGCGTAGGTATCGATACCGGCGCCATCATAGGTTCGTATATAGGGCTTTTCTTCCTTGCTGCCACTTTTGGTGCGGTAGGTATCTTCTGCTCTTCCCTCACATCCAACCAGGTAGTGAGCTTCCTCTTCGCCCTGCTGGCCTGCTATGTACTTTATACAGGCTTCGAGCAATTGAGCAAGCTGCCCAAATTCTCTGAGGGTATCGATTACTACCTGAGCATGGTGGGTATGGAATTCCACTACAACTCCATCAGTCGTGGTCTTATCGACTCGCGCGATGTCATCTATTTTCTGTCAGTTATCATTTTTTTCATAGCGCTCACCCGTTTCTCGCTATCGTCGCGCACAGGCGGCACCGGCGGGCGGCTGGGCTAGCGCGGTCAGCAGTATGGCAAAGACCACACATAAGAACAAACATCTGCAACAGGCCCGGCTACGACTTGTTATCATGGCCGCCATAGTGGTATGCGTCAATGTGCTGGCATCCTACTTCCATGCCGGGCTGGACCTCACCCGCGAAAAACGCTTTACCCTCACCGAGCCTACCAAGCGCCTGCTACGCAATATGGACGAGGTGGCCGTGGTAGATGTATACCTGAAAGGAAAGTTCCCCGCAGGGCTGCAACGCATGCAGGAGGCCGTACGCGAACGCCTGCGCTCGTTCAAGGAATATGCGGGCGGCCACCTTATATACCGCTTCACCGACCCCTTTGAAGGCAAGAGCGAACAGGAAAAGAAGCAGATAGCCCACGACCTGGAGGTAAAGGGCATACATGTGATGGAGCTGAACACGCAGGGCGATGAGGAATACTCCATGAAGCCTTTCTTCCCATATGCGCTGGTGCAGTACAACGGTAGGGAAATGCCCATATATCTGCTGGATGCCCCTCCCGGCCGCGGATCGGAAGAACAGCTCAATTATGCCGAGGCTATGCTGGAATACAGCTTCGCCAATGCCATAAACCGCATGAGCAAGGCTGCGAAGCCCTCTATAGCCTACCTTACCGGCCATGGCCAGCCACTGGGTATAAAGACCTACGACATGCTGTCGCGCCTGCCGGCCATATACCAGCTCGATTCGCTGGATCTGAAACATGTTCTGCAGATACCTATCACATACGATGCCATCATCATCAACCAGGCCACAGAGCAGTTCTCCGGCCCCGATAAGCTGAAGATAGACCAGTACCTGATGCATGGCGGCCACATACTGTGGGTGGTGAATGCCCTGGCAGCATCTACCGACAGCTTTGCCAACAGCCCGCAATTCATAGCGCTGGAGCACCGCACCGAGATAGACGATATCCTTTTCAAATACGGTGTGCGTGTCAACTTCGACCTGCTGGAGGATGCGCAGTGCAATCCCCTGCCCCGCGTGCTGAACAATGGCAAGCCCGAGCTGCACCCATGGGTATACTTTCCCCGCATCAACCCCACGGGCGACCATCCGCTGGTAAAGAACATGAACCTGCTGCTGGCCGGTTTCACCAACACAATAGACACTATACAGAACGACATACACAAGACCATACTCCTCACCTCTTCCGACAACAGCCGCGCGGCCCGTGCGCCCGTACGCGTGAGCCTGTCTATGATGAGCTACCCCATACGCTACGAGCTGTACAACAAGGCCCACCTGCCTGTGGCCGTGCTGCTGGAGGGTAAGTTCCACTCATTTTTCGAGAACAGGCTGGCGCCCGAATACCTGCGCCTGCTAGACTCGCTGAAGCATCCCTTCAAGCCCAGGTGCGATAGTAATACCAGCATGATAGTGACCTCTATAGGCGAGGTTTTCAGCAATGGCTATTCCAACAAGGATGGTGTGCTGCCTATGGGCTACTACAACTTCACCCAGGAATTCTTTGCCAACAGGGCCTTCCTGCTCAACTGCCTGGAATACCTCACCGACAACTCGGGCATACTGGAAGCGCGGTCGAAGGACGTGAAGCTGCGCCTGCTGGACCGCGCGCGTGTAAAAGCCGAGACCACTACCTGGCAAACGGTGAATACCGCTATACCTATAGGCCTGGTGCTGGTGTTCGCATCCTGCTACCTGTTCTTCCGCAAGCGCCGCTACGAGGCCAGGCGCGAACCTGTAAAACCCACCTCCAATGAATAAGACCATCCTCTATCTGGCCATACTTGCCGTGCTGGGCGCGGGGGTATACTTCCTGCTGCGCAAGGACAGCAATGAGAACCCCTACGATGCTCGCGAGGCCGATTTTACCATAAAAGATACCGGCGCCATAGGCCGCATATTCATTACCGATGTAGGCGGCGAAAGTGTGCTGGTAGAGCGTACCGACAGCGGCTGGATGGTAAACCGCCAGTATCGCGCGCTGCCTTCTACCCTCAGTATGCTGCTGGCCACCCTTACCAAGCAGGTGCCGCTATATCCCGTTACCAAGAGCGCGCACGACAATGTTATCAAGCTCATGTCTACCCACGGTATAAAGACCGAGATATACGACCGCGCAGGCAAAAAGCTGAAAGTGTTCTATGTAGGTGGCGGCGCTGCCGATGGCAAGGGCACCAATATGCTTATGGAGAACGGATCGCAGCCGTATGTGGTAGAGACACCCGGTTTTGTGGGCTACCTTACACCCCGCTACTCTTACCGCCTGCGCGACTGGCGCGACCGTACGGTGTTCAATGTTCCCGCCTCGCAGATACGCTCTGTATCGGTGACCTATGCAGGCAAGCCGCAGGAATCCTTCACCGTGGTACAGGAAGACAATGATAGTGTACAGGTGACCACAACATCGCCTGCGGCAAAGAAGACCCCGCTCAACACCCGCCGGGCACATTCCTATCTCAGGTTCTTTACCAATATCAACTGCGAAGGTTACCTCAATGGCCTGGAAGATAATGATACCACCTTCAAGACAGCGCCAAAACATTCGGCCATAGAGCTTACCCTGCGCAATGGCAGCACTCAGCATGTGGACATCTACTGGATGGCCCTGAACAGGCGCAGCAAGAACAGGAAGGCATCGGACATGCCCGACGAGGTACACGAAGAATATGACTCTGACCGTATGTATGCTGTAATGAACAATTACAGGGATACTATAATGATACAGCAGCTCAGTTTCCAGAATATCTTCCGCAGGGCACACGAATTCTATACTGCCGATGCACCACCGCCGCCTCCGGCACAGGGTGTTACAGGTACACGCCCCTAACAAGGGCCTGCGCAGGATAGTAGGGAAAACAAGGCAAATACTATCTGCAGGCAATGACAGCATATAGCGATAATATAGACCGGCTAAGGCAGCGGCTCTCGCGGCCACTACCCGGCTTTGCAGCGCAAGAGCGCATGATGGGCCGTGTGATACCCCATCCGCCACAGGTGCCTGAGAATGCCCGCCTCAGCGCAGTGATGTGCCTGCTATACCCCGATAATTCTGGGCTGCATATGCTGCTGATGCGCCGCATGGAAGACGGTAAGGCACACAGCGGCCAGGTGAGCTTTCCCGGCGGGCGCAAAGACCCCGAAGACCTGACCCTGCTGGATACCGCCCTGCGCGAGACCCGCGAAGAGGTGGGAATAGACCGCACGCATATAGATGTGCTGGGCGCACTCACATCGCTGTATATACCCGTCAGCAATTTCAATGTGTTCCCTTTTGTAGGCTTTACGGCAGCACGTCCCGCCATGAACATAAGCGTGGACGAGGTATCGTACACCATAGAGACACCCCTGTCCTACCTGCTGAATGATGCCAACAAGACGGTAGCCGATGTATCGTCGCCCGCAGCGCCGGGCATCATACGCAATGTACGCGCATACCGCCTGCCCGATGATGGAATAATATGGGGAGCCACCGCCATGATGATAAGCGAGCTGGAAGTGATACTGAAAGAAATAGGTGGGGAATGGTGATGAAGAGAACCGAACCTGCATAAAACAAAACGGCCCGCAATCTGCGGGCCGTTCCTATTATCATATGTGCTGTTACTTAGAGTTTTCTGAACGTCCTTGTAACGGGTGCGAATGCATTGTTGTGCAGTATGTACTGGTAGGTCACATCGGGTGTCATGCTCACTACACCGTTGGTGGCATAGAAGGTTCCGAACTTGGACTCCTGTACGGGCATCACCAGAGAGGTAGTAGATGTCTGCACGAACATAGCAGGCACTACATGTGTCACATCTGCGGGGCCATTACCGGCCACATCGCTGGTGCGGTACAGCCCATTGGCCAGCCTGGTCACCTTTACGGTATCATCGGTAGACACACGCAGGTAGGTACCGGCAAGGTCTATTGTTGGGTCTATATCGGTCACTGCTACATAAAGCGTGTCCGAGTTGCCCATACCATATTGGTTGCGTGCAGTGGCTATAACAGGATAAACGCCAGGCTTGGTCACATCCAGCATGCTCTGGTCGAACACCACTACGGCATCGGCATGGTAGAAGGAATCGTAGGCCGTGGCCGGTATAACGGGCAACAGGCCATTTACGGGTATGCTATAATAGTAGCCATCGGCCAGTGTGATAGTAGGCGTAGAGTAATTGTGCAGCTCCGATACCGATCCCTGCTTTTTCTTACATCCCGCTATTGCCAGGGCCGCAAGAACAGATATTGCGAATATTTTCTTCATCCTCTTGTGTTTTAAAAAGGTAGTTCAGTTATTAAAGAGCATCCCACCATAAAGGCGTGGTCACAGATATCTCGCCGGGATAGTTAGAGTTATTGGCTTTTTCTGATGCAGGATACAGGAATCTCAGCGGCATCTTGCCACCCAGGTGGCTGTTCCTTGGGCTTACCAGGAAGTCGGGATAACCCGTGCGCCTCCACTCTGTCCATGCCTCGAAGCCCTGTGTACCGCTCATCGCCAACCACTTTTGGGTGATGATGTACCTCAGACGGTCTTCGGTAGTACCTGTAGTGGGGTAGAGGGTCCAGTAGGCGGCAGGAAGGCTGCCCACATATGCTGTGTATGCTGCAGCACCGCCTATACCTGTTTCGTTGGTGAGGGCATTGCTGTAGTAGAGGAAGCTGGCATTGATACCCGCATGGAACATCTGCTGGTCGTTACCTACGGCATAGCCGCGTGCAAAGGCCTCGGCCTGCAGGAAGTAGCTCTCCCAGCTAGACAGCAGCATTACCGATGCTGTGGCCGATGAGGCCGAAGATATATCTGCGCCTACATAGCTGCTGGGTATAGAGTAAGAGCCATCAGGCAGCGCTATATCATATGCGCTCTGGGTCACACCCACAAGGCCCATACCCGATACCTGGCGGTATACTACCATGCCCCTCAGGTCGTTATTGGCATTCATGGTGTCTATAGCGGTCTTGCTGCCGGCCAGTTGCTGTTTGCCACCCAGTGCAGGTGCGCTCAGCTCTGCGAACAGCGGATGGTTGTTGCCTTTGGCAGCGCCATATACTATCCTTGCATCATCGCCATTGCCTATGAACTGTGGGTTCTTCATGAACAGCGAGTCTATCTTGTTCTTCGCATACACAGGGTCTATGTTGGCCACGCGCAGCAGGGCACGCAGCTTCAGTGTATTGGCAAATTTGTTCCATTTGCTCATATTACCGCCATATACCAGGTCATCGGCGCCGGGCGCGCTGGCATCGGCAGTATTGATGAGCTTAGTGGCACTGTCTATGGTAGCTACTATACCCCTGTACACCACGCGCTGCGAGTCGTACTTAGGGTTCACTATATGTCCATCGGGGTATTGGCCCTTCAGTGCATCGCTGTAGGGTATATCGCCCCAGCCATCGGCCAGCGCCTGGAAGGCATAGGCCTGCATCAGCATAGCTATGGCCTTGTACTGGCCCTTATATTGTGCATCGGCCAGCTTGTACAACTGGTGAAAGTTCTCTGCACCTGCATACAGGTTCTGCCAGCTCATATTATATGCTTCGGCATTGGGGGTATGCTGCTCCAGTGCCACATATTCCTTACCCGCCGGCGACTGTGTCCAGTGCTGGGCCCATATGGCGCCGTTTATCTGCATGTCGGTACCCATAGCAGAGCCTATATAAAGCTGTGCGGCGGGCAGCAGGGTGTTAACGGTGGCATTGCTTGCTACATTGGGATTGTTGTTCACATCGAGGTACTTTCTGCAAGACGATACCCCTAGTGTCAGACCAGCCATTGCTGTAACAACTATCTTCTTATTTATCGACATATAAAATTATTTAAGATCAAATTTTTAGAAGTTAACTTTTACATACACACCATAGTTCCTGAGCGTGGGGCGCGCAGTATAGTTAAATCCTTGTCCGTTGCCCATGGCTCCTGCCGATGTTGCTTCGGGGTCGTCATATTTGTTCTCCTTCGCTGTCCACAAGGCCAGGTTGTTGCCGAAGATACCGGCCTCCAGTGCGCCAAATGGGCTGCGCTCGTAGTAGCGCTGTGGTATCTGGTAAGACAGCGACAGCTCCTGCAGCCTTACATAGCTGGCGTTCAGTATGCCCTGTGCAGGCAGGTTGGCCTGCTGCTGCTGGTAGTATTCGTAAGGCGAGAAGCGTGTAGTGTTGGGCAGGTATATGCTGGTGTTGGGCACCTGGTATACCGAGTTCTCCCAAACATATGGGTTGCGGCCGTTCACTGTAGTTGCTTCCGATGTACCGTTCTCGTCCATGTTCATCTTGTTCTGGCTGTAGAACTTACCACCCTGCTTGGTGAAGAACAGTGCATGCAGCTTTATGCCTTTGTAGCTGAGGTCAGTACCCCACGATGCCATGAACTTTGGCTGGTAAGAACCTTTGTATACGGGTGTGCTGGTAGCTATAGGCAGGCCTGTTGTGGGGTCTACCACTGCATGCCAGTCGCCCTTGGGATCTTTCCAATACGCTATGTCCGCAGCGTAGAACGAGCCCAGGGGCCTGCCCTCTGCAGCTACTATCTGCATACCGTTGTAGCCACCCAGTACTATGTTCTCTACACCGCCGTTCAGGTGTTCTACAGTGTTCTTGTTCTGTGTATAGGTACCGAAGAGTTCCCACTTCAGGCCCCAGCGGGTATTGATGGGGGTACCCCTCATTGCCAGCTCTATACCGTTGTTCGATACATTGCCTACATTGATGTAGTTATACGCATAGCCCGATGATGCAGGCAGCGGCACAGGCGCTATAGCGTCTGTGGTCAGCGACCTGTAGTAAGTGAACGATGCATTGATCTTGTCTTGCAGGAAGCCCATGTCCACACCTACTTCGAATTCGCGGGTGCGCTCAGGACGCAGGTTGTTGTCGCCGAAGGCGTTCATTACCTGGTAGGCGTTCACACCGTTGAAAGGAGAAGTAACAGAACCATATGTAGTGCGTATGGGCGACTGTGTGTAGCCTGCATTGTTGTTGGTATACGATATACCATCGCTGCCGGTACCACCTGCTGCCATACGCACCTTACCATAGTTCATGAAGTCGTTCTTGAACGAGGTGCCATCCAGCCTTTCGGTGAATATCCAGCCTGTGCTGGCCGATGGGTAGAAGTAGGACTGGCGGCGGCGCTGCAGGGTAGATGACCAGTCGTTACGCGCGGCCAGCTCCAGGAAGAGTTCTCTCTGGTAGTTGAAGGCCAGGTTTCCGAAGGTACCTACGCTGCGGCGGTTCAGTACATAATTGTATCCTGTTACAGGGCCTGCATTATTATCCAGGTTGTAATAGTTGGGGAGCACCAGGCCACCGTTCGCAGGATCGATGATGCCTGCAAGGGTCTCATCGCGCTGCATGGTAAGGTTATGACCCACGAAAGCGTTCATACCGAAGTTGCGCGAAAGCTGGTGGTTGTAGTTCACTATCAGATCGTTGTACAGGCGCATACCGTTGTAGTTGCTCTGCGTATACCCGCCTGCCGATACGAAGTCGTAAGTGGTATAGAACGGATCGGTACCCGATGCGTTGAACTGAGGTGTCTTGTATGTGGCCCTGTCAGTAGATATATCGGCACCTATGCGGTTGAAGATGTGCCAGTCGTTCTTCTTCCAGCCCACTTTCACATCGCCTATTATCCTGTCGGTCTTGTTGCGGTTGTCGTAGTGCTTGGCTGTCCAGTAGGGGTTCTGGTATGTACCGTTGTAGAAGCCGTAGCGCTCTGCACCTGCTGTATCGTAGTACTGCATGGTGTTGTACTTGCTGTCCAGGTCGGCCAGTTCCCATACAGGTATGTCGCGTGGGGTCTGCAGCAGGTTGTTCACTACAGAGCCGGGACCATTACCGCTTCCCTCTACCCTCGAGTAAGTGTTCAGGTAGTTCACATTCACCGAAGAGTACAGGTTGTGGCTGAACTGTGTGCTGCCGTTGAAACGCACATTGTACCTGTTGTAGAAGGTATTGGGCACCACGCCCGATGCGTTCATAGCGTTCATCGACAGCATGTAGGTCGACTTGTCGGAACCACCTGCTATGGACAGGTAGTTGTTGATGTTCCTGCCATGGTCGTAGAAGCTCCTTATGTTATCGCGCTGATCGCTGTAGTTCTTCACGTTCTGCTTGCCTTCTATCACCTGGCCCCATGGGCGCATCGCATCGTCGAACAGGTAGCCCCAGCTACGGTATTCGCGCCTGTCGTCGGCTACACCGCCGTATATGTTGCCCTGGCCATAGTCATGCTGCATGGTGGGGTACTTCGTCAGGTCCGACTGTGTGTAGGTGCTCTTGAACGTGATGTCCATCTTGTTCTTACCCGAGCCTGAAGAATGCCTGCCCTTCTTGGTAGTGTACATGATGGCGCCGTTAGCGCCCATAGCGCCATAGAGCGCTGTGGCAGCGGCACCCGGCAGTACGGTCACCGATTCTATATCCTCTGGGTTGATGTCGTTGGCGCTGTTGCCGAAGTCTATCTGGTTCAGCTCAGAGAAGGCCGGGTTAGCGGCGTTCAGCCTGCTGATAGTGCGGTCGTAGTTGTTGGTTATCACACCGTCTACCACTATCAGGGCATTGTTGTTCTTCATGAACGACTTCTCGCCCCTCAGCACCACGCGGCTCGATCCGCCTGCGCCATTGGTAGAGCTGGTGATATTGGCGCCGGCCACCTTGCCCTGCAGCGACGATACGATGCTCGTATTGCTGCCTGCCATCAGGTCTTCGGCATTTATGGTAGTGCTATTGTAGCCCACTTCGCGCTTCTCCTGCTTAGCGGCCATCAGCGCCGTTGTTACATTGCCTTCAAGCTGCTTGCTGAGCATGAACAGGGTTATGGTGAGCGACTGACCTTCGTCTTCTATATACTGCGTGGCAAAGCCTATAGCCGTAACGATAACGGTATTAGAGCCATCCGGCGCTTCGAACATGAAGTCTCCGTTCACGTCCGTCACCGCCGTCTCTGTGCCGCCTCTTACCGATACAATAACGCCCTTCAGCCCTTTGCCATGCTCATCGACCACCTTACCGGAAACGGTATGCGTCTGGGTCTCCTGCGCTATCGCATGTGAGCCCATCGTCGCCAGCATCGCAAATACTAAACAAACTTTTTTCATACTTTTTTATTTGGTCAAAGTAAACTTTTGGGTCGCAAAAACAAACTGCATGCTGCCCGCCACAGCGGGAGCAACAGTATTTGGGGGGTGAATTTATTACAACAATGTGAATAAACAAAGCATTCGTTTGTTTTTTCTTAACATTGATGGCCACCCCAAAATGCTTTCTTTCCTGCAAAAAACAAGATAAAGATATTTTTCACTCATGTATTATCGAAAAAAGAACATATACGCCATCGATCTGAACACAGGAGTGTCATATTTGGATATATTTTCATAAAATAAACTTAACACCATACCCGTTCGGCCAATTAATGATAAATTGCCGGGCGAAACACCCCATGCCCGCATCATTTTCATGCAGAACGACAAGACCACCCTGCGAGACCTTGCTGTTTTCCCTACCGATGGGAGCGAGGGTATTTTTTCGCTCATAGACCGCACCACCACGCAAGAGGGCCGCGAGGCGCTGAGGCGGCATGTGCTGCAGCCACCCGGCGACCACGAGCGGCTGGCCGGGGTACAGGCCGCCGTACAGTTCTGGTGCGCCAATGCCCACCTGTGGCCCACCGGCATATCGAACGGTACACTGGTGATGCTGGAAAAATTCTTCGAGTCGGCCGATAATACTTCTATGCCGCCCAAGGGCTTTGCAGGCATGATAGCGCATGGCCTGCAGAAGATATTCAACAAACGCGAGTATTTTTTTACAAAGTTCTCATTATCACACCTTTCCGACTTTCTGAAAGGCTGCCAGGCACTGGCCGCCATAGCCGACAGGCAGGATGTGCCGCCCCTGCTGCTGCGCGAGCTGCAAGCCATAAAGGACGAGCTGGCCCACCGCCTCACCGATGCCATTACCGGCATCAGCGAGGGTACGCCCTTCCCCGAGCTGTCGCAGCTACAGTACAAGGCCCGGCGCGAGATGAAGAACACCACCTACCGTCTCATAGCCATATATGCCCGCCTGGATGCCTGGCAGGCCATGGCCCGCGCCACTACAGAGCACGGCTGGACGTTTCCGCAACTGCTGCCCGAGCTGCCCGTATGCCTGGAGGCCACCGGCATATACCACCCACTGCTACACACCCCCGTGGCCTACGATGTGGCCTTTGGGCAGGCGCGCAACTTCATGCTGCTCACAGGGGCCAATATGTCGGGCAAGACCACATTTCTGCGGTCGCTGGGCATAGGCTCGCTACTGGCCCACCTGGGCATGGGCGTACCCGCGGCCGGGCTGCGCACCAGCTTCATGCAGGGCATCATCACCAATATGCATGCCGAGGACAATATACTGAAGGGCGAAAGCTACTTCTTTGCCGAGGTGCAGCGCATGAAGCAGATAGCCCGCCAACTGGGCCAGCAGCGGCCCCACCTGGCCCTGATGGACGAGCTCTTCAAGGGTACCAATGTGCATGATGCCTACGAATGCACCAAGGCCGTAGTGGATGGCCTGATGAACCACCCCAACCATATAATGGCACTATCTACCCACCTGTACGAGGTGGCGCAGGTATTCAACGGCGACAGCCGCATACTGTTCTATCACTTCGTTACCAATATCTCGGCCGCGGGGCAGTATGTCTTTACCTACAAGCTGCGCGAGGGTATTTCCAATGACCGCATCGGTTACTTAATTTTGCAGCAGGAAGGCGTAATAGACATGCTGCGCAACCACTCACAACAATGATGACCGAGAACGAGACCGACAAAGACTACCTGACAGGCAAAAGGGCCAAGATAGTGGCCATGATATTCCTGGGGCTGATGATACTGCCTGTATGCTATGCCCTCTTCAAAGAGCTGCGCCTTAGCAAGCAGGCAAAAGAAAAAGCTGCCACTAATGCGGCAGCTCCTGCAAAGCCTTGATAGCTATATCTTTTACTGGTTGAAGTTGAATTTGAAGCCTATACCGTGTATGGTCTGTAGCTTGGCGGCCGTCTGGGCCTTCAGGTATTTCCTTATCTTGGTAATGAACACATCCATGCTGCGGCCCAGGAAGTAATCGTCCTTGCCCCATACGTTCATCAGTATCTCGTCGCGTTTCAGCACACGGTTGGCGTTCAGGCACAGGTAGCGTATCAGGTCGGCCTCGCGCTGGGTCAGCTGGTACTCTACTTTCTCGTTGCGCAGTATCAGGTTCGAGTAGTCGAAATCCAGTTCGCCTATCTTGAACACCACCGGCCCGGGATCTTCTTTTTTCTTGCTCCTTTTTACGAACACCTGTATGCGCAGCAGCAGTTCCTGCAGGTTATAAGGCTTTGTAACATAATCATCTGCGCCACTTTCAAAGCCCGCTATCTTGTCATCGTCCATGTTCTTCGACGACAGAAGGATGATGGGTATGTTCTCGTTCTTCTTGCGTATGCTATTGGCCAGTTCCATGCCGTCCTTTTTGCCGGGCAGCATTATATCCAGCAGGCATATGTCGTAGATATTCTTCATGAACTGGTGCCAGGCGGTATCGCCATCGGTACAGTGCGTCACATCATAATCCTGCTTCTGTAAGTAGTCTTTCACTACATACCCCAGCACGGGATCATCTTCCACTAAAAGTATCTTCAGTTTAGGTTGCGACATATGCGAAAACAAAGCTATTTCCGGTGCTAAAGTAATATTTCTATGATGAAAGCAACAATACTGAACAAATATAATATATGTTAACGGGTGAATTTATTTTACCCTCCCCGGGTTCTGCGTTATAAAGCTCTCCCAAGACCCTGCTTTTTTTGTGCGCTGCGGCTTGCTTTCGGGCTCGGGCCCCACTAGCTGCGCAGCCCTTGCTTCATAGTGGTGGCACAGCGCCACGGCCACGGCATCGGTGGCATCCATATATTTCACATCGTCCACTATGTTCAGCGTATGCTGCAGCATCTTCCATATCTGCTCTTTGGTAGCGCCACCGCGGCCCGTCACTGCCTGCTTCACCTTTCGGGGCGAGTACTCTACGGCCTGCAGCCCGCTCATCATGGCCGCCGCTATTGCCACACCCTGTGCCCGGCCCAGCTTCAGCATGCTCTGCACATTCTTGCCAAAGAAAGGCGCCTCTATGGCCACGGCCGTAGGCCGGTGCAGGGTGATGATGCTCTCCATCTTCTTGTATATGAGCCGCAGCCGCTCAGAGTGGTCCTTGTGCTTCGATAGCTGCAGCACGCCCATTTCTATCAGCGATACGTTACTTTTGTTCACCGATATAAGGCCATATCCCATCACCAGTGTGCCGGGGTCTATACCCAGTATAATGTGGTCGTTCTTCAAGAAAAAGCTCGCTGCTCGTTTAGGTGAACAAAAGTATCAAAATATGGCTTAACTATACCATTGGCGCGGCCATATGCGCGCTGCTGCTGTACACCATATATGGGCAGGTGCGGCAGCAGGCCACGGGCATGGGCCAGCACCTGTGGGTGCATACCGGGCCATCATGGCTGCTGGCGGCCTGCATAGCCCTTATGCTGCTGAACACATGGCTGGAAAGCTACAAATGGCATACCCTGGTATCGTGGGCCGAGGCCACACCCTACCGCACGGCGCTGGCATCGTACCTGGCAGGTGTGGCATTTTCCATCATCACGCCCAACCGCATAGGCGAGTACCCGGGGCGCATACTGTACCTGGGCGGCCGCAATACTTTTCGCTACATCAACATATCGGTATCGGGTATCGTATCGCAATTGGCTGGTATCTACACCTTTGGCCTCATGGGGCTTGTGTATTACAATTTCGCCTTTCCATCGCCTTTGGCAAAGGCCGCGCTGGCAGGCTGTATCACAATTAACATTCTTATAGCAGTGGTATACTGGCGCTTCGATGCATGGCTACCCGTAATGGAGAAAAGCAAGTATCTGCGCAGGTTCGCGGTGTATGGCAGGCTCATGGGCAGGGTGTCTGCCGCCAACAGAATGAGGGTATTGGGCATATCGCTGCTGCGTGTAGCGGTATTCACGGCACAGTATTTGTTTCTCCTCAGGTGGATGAATGTAGAGCTGCCGCTGCTGCAGGGCTTCTGCCTGGCGGCCCTCTTTTTCTGGATAATGGCGGTAGTGCCCTCGCTGGCCCTCACCGAACTGGGAATAAGGGGAACGGTAAGCATATACGTCTTCCAGCATTTTTCTGCCAATACCATAGGCATACTGGCGGCCACAGGGGGCATATGGCTCCTCAACCTCATAGTTCCATCGGTATTGGGCAGTATACTAATAGTAAGAATGAAATGGGTAAGATAGGAACAAGGGCTTTGATGACGCTGGCGATGGCCGCTATGCTGTATGCCATACCTCACCGGGCCGCTGCGCAGTACGACTTCTGCAACTCGCGCAATACCAGCTACAAACATGGCGAACGGCTGAAGTTCAAGGTGTATTACAACATGGGCTTCATCTGGATATACGCAGGCGATGCTACCTTCACCACCACATCCAAGGACCTGGGCGGACAAAAGGTTTTCTACATAGCGGGCTATGGCAAAACGGCCAGCTCATACGAGTGGTTCTACAAGGTGCGCGACATGTACGAGACCTATGTGGACCAGGAGACCATGCTGCCCGTGCGCTTCATACGCGATGTGAATGAAGGTGGCCTGAAGTTCAAACATGATGTCACGTTCGACCACAGTAAACGCAATGCCGTATCGGCAGGCAAGGACTACCAGATACCTGCCTGCACGCAGGATGTGCTATCGGCCATATACTTTGCCCGCAATATAGACTACAGCAGGTATCACCCCGGCGACCGTATCCCGTTCGATATGTTCCTCGACGATAAGGTATATTCCCTCTACATCAAGTACCTGGGCAAGGAACGTATAGAGACCAAGCGCGGCACCTTCAACGCCATAAAGATCGCGCCATTGCTCATAGATGGCACCATATTCAGCGGTGGCGAGAAGATGACGGTATGGGTGAGCGACGACAAGAACCACATACCGCTGCGCGTGAACAGCCCCATAACGGTAGGCAGCATAAAGGTGGACCTGATGGAATATGACAACTTGCGCAACCCCTTCGATGCCCTCGTGAGCCTGAACAACTAGCCGAACAGTACCACGCCCATTGCCCCAACCGAACGACTCTCTACTATCTACTTTCGACTCTCTACTATCTACTAACGACCATCTACTAAAACAGTCGCTTGTTCTTCTTTATGGCGGCCAGGTACTCTGTGAGGTCGGCAGAGGGGCGCAGCCACAGCAGCATGATGAAGTAAACAATGCCTATGACCGCGCTGCGCAGGCAGGCATCGGCAAAGGCATTGATGTATATATGCCGTACCGTGCTGAAGAAATGCGGCAGGAAATAGCCCGCAACCAGTGCAGGCGCCGCAGCCACTAGTACCAGCAATGTATTGCGCGAGAACGGCTGCATGCCCAGCTTTTTCCATATGAACAGGCACTTCACCGTATTGAACGATATCATGGTGATGGCCGTGGCCCATGCCGCGCCGAAAACGCTATACTGTGGTACCAGCACTCTTATGAGCACGAACAGTACCACTACCAGCACCAGAGACAGGTAAAAGTTGAACTTGTAATAGTTGGTGATGGACAGTACCTGGTCGTTCATGCCCGTGGCTATGTTCACGAGGTTGCCCAGCGCCAGTATCAGGAAAACGGGCGCGAGGTCGGCATAGCCTGCCGGGAATATCTGCAGCACATTGCCCAGGTTGCAACACAGCAGCAGCCCCATACCCACCGTAGCTATCAGTATATTATTGGACGAGCGGCGAAAGAGATCGGCCGCCTTCGGCAGGTCGTTCTCGGTAAATGCCTTGGCCAGTACCGTGTAGCTGGCCGGTATCAGCGCCTTCGACGGTATCTGCAGAAAGGAAATGAGCACCAGCGCGTTGCGGTATACTGCCGCCGATGCGAAACCACCATGGTCGTAGAACGGCAGCAGCATCACATCCATATAGTTCACCAGCAGCACTGACGATGCCAAGAGGAAGTGATACCAGGTGAAGTGTATCATTTCGCGGTACTCGGCATTAGAAAGGTCGGTGCGCCCTAGCGACAGCCCGAAATCTTTGGTGCGGGCAGAGAGCCATACCATCACCACTATGGGCATGGCATACAGCAGTATACTGCCTTTTATAAGTGTATCGAACCCTATATACCCGGTAGCGAAGAGCAATAGTACCACCATGAAGCCCACACGGTAGGCCACCTCGCGCATGAAGGCGGCCACTGCTACTTTTAGCTGCGAGGCCAGGTACTGCTCCAGCAGCACCATATATATGAACAGGAGGGTATAGAAGGGCAGCCACTCGAAGTATCCGTTCATCAGCGGCTGGTCGGCCGGCTGAAAGTGACCCAGTATCCATGGCCGCAGCATGTAGTAGGCCACCGTTACCAGGCATAGTATGGCCACAGGTATGGCAAAGGTGAAGGTGAGCAACGCCCGCTTCTTGCGCCCGTTCTCGGCAAAGCGGTGAACATAGACACTGAGCGTACTATTGAGGCCCACCAGCAGTATCTGCGAAAGGGTCACCGCATAGTTGGTGAAATTGCCCATGAACCCATATTCGCGCTTGGCTATATATTTAGTAGATACCCATGTGATGACGGCGCCAAGTATCGCCCCCATACCGGTGACAAGTATGTTCTTTGCTGATTGCCGGAAGACAATACCCATGGCCGCAAAGGTCAGCTATTGAAGATAAAGTTCAAAACCCCCGCTACAATAACGGCTTTTCTTTACTTTTGACATTCGCAAAAATCAATATAAATAATTTCAATGCATCATGTCGCAGAAAACAAAAAGGATCGTTCGTAAGCTCCGGTCGTTCTGGCCTATGATGAAGGGGTACGGTAACGTTTCTTTTTCACAGTTCGGGGAAGACATTATCATGCAGAAGATGCTGGAACGGTATAATGTCTCCAACATCACCTACCTCGACATTGGCGCCAACGACCCCATCAACGGCAGCAATACCTACAATTTCTACCTGCGCGGCTACAAGGGCGTGCTGGTAGAGCCCAATGTGGCCCTCTGCGACAAGATACGGAAGATACGCCCTCACGATACCTGCCTCAACTTCGGTATAGGTATCGATAATAATACCGAGGCCGACTACTATATGTTCTCAGAACAGCACTGGGGTATGAACACCTTCTCTAAAGAAGAGGCCGAGAACTACGAGCGCGAAGGCATAAAGATACAGCAGGTGCTGAAGCTGCCGCTGAAGGAGATAAACCAGGTGATAGCCGAGAATTTTACCGAGGCGCCTACCGTGGTATCGCTGGATGTGGAAGGGCTGGACGAGATAATACTGCAGAAGATGGACCTGGACAAGTACCAACCGCTGCTGATATGCGTAGAGACCGTGAACTACAACAAACGGGGCGAGCTATCGAAACGCAGCTCTATACTGGACCTGCTGGACAAGAAGGGCTACTTCATATATGCCGATACGCATGTGAACACCATATTTTGCTCACGCTCGCGCTACAATGCGCTTATTAAGTAACCCCTAATGACCGCTATTATCAAAATGACCTTTCATAGCGCGAGGGCGCTCCATCACCTCCCCTTTGGGGAGGCTGGGAGGGGCTTAACACCAGCGATACACGGTCATAATATTGATAGCAGGTCATTATCATTCGCTACATTCGCACTACCGGACCTAAATATATCATAAGACCATAATAAGCTAGCAGGATGAAAAAAGCCCTGATAACAGGCATAACGGGACAAGATGGAGCCTACCTGGCAGAACTACTGCTGGAGAAGGGATACGAGGTATATGGCATCAAACGCCGCACCTCCCTCATCAACACTGCCCGTATAGACCATTTATACAAGGACGTACACGAGCAGGATATAAAGTTCAAGCTCTACTACGGCGACCTCACCGACTCGTCCAACATCATTCGCATCATACAGGAGGTTCAGCCCGACGAGATATACAACCTCGGCGCCATGAGCCATGTGCAGGTGAGCTTCGAAGAGCCCGAATATGCCGCCAATACCGATGCCCTTGGTACGCTGCGCCTGATGGAGGCCATACGCATACTGAAGCTGGAAAAGAAGACACGCATCTACCAGGCATCTACGTCCGAGCTATATGGCAAGGTACAGGCCATACCCCAGAACGAGGAGACACCCTTCTACCCGCGATCGCCCTATGGCGTGGCCAAGCTATATGCCTACTGGATAACCGTGAACTACCGCGAGGCATACGGCATGTATGCCTGCAACGGCATACTCTTCAACCACGAAAGCCCGCTGCGCGGCGAGACCTTCGTCACGCGTAAGATAACCCGCGCCGTGGCCGAGATAGTACTGGGCCTGAAGAGCAAGCTGTGGCTGGGCAACCTGGATGCCAAACGCGACTGGGGCCATGCCAAAGACTATGTAGAGGCCATGTGGCTGATGCTGCAGCAGGCAGAGCCCGAGGATTTTGTGATAGCTACCGGCACCACTACCCCAGTGCGCGAGTTCGTGCGCATGGCTTTTGCCCATGCGGGTGTAGAGGTAGGCTTCGAGGGCGAGGGTGTGAACGAGGTGGCCATTGTACGCGCGGTACACAATACCGAGTGCCAGGCAAAACCAGGCGATGTGGTGCTGGAGGTAGACCCCCGCTATTTTCGCCCTACCGAGGTAGACCTGCTGCTGGGCGATGCCACCAAGGCAAAGCAGAAGCTGGGCTGGGAACCAAGGTACAAGCTGGACGAACTGGTAAAGGAAATGGTAGATGCCGATCTGGAACACTTCCGTAAGGAGGCCCTGCTAAAGGCTTCGGGCTACCGCATCCGCAGCGAGCACCACTAGGCGCAGCACTAACATTAAAGAACACAAGACACCTTTTATAAGTTATAAGATATGGCCGAGACACTTGGCATGCTTTGCGACAAGCTCACCATCGTAAAGCTGAAACAATACCACACTGAAGATGCCACCCGCCTGGCCAGCCTGGCCGGGCAGGAAAAGATGCTGCAACAGGAGATAGACGAATTTGTGGCCAAAGCCCTTGCAGGCGAGATACCACAGGAAAAGCTATCATTTGCTGCCAATAAGGTGTTCAAGGCCGCGGGCAACGACATACGCGAGATAACAGGCTCTATAGGTGTGGTCTTTGCCGACCTGGCCGATGTGAACTGTAAGCTGTGGCACGAGCAGGAGAAGGTATACGACTTCGAGAACGTGCCTGTGGCCGAGAAGGATGTGGTGGTGCGCCAGCTGGCCCACCTGAACCTGGAGCGCAACAAATGCATAGACGAGATAGACAGGCAATTCGCAACCCTGGTAAAAGAAAAGAAATAACATGCACATAAGAAAGAGGAACACCTGCCGTGTGTGCGGGTCTACAGCATTGGTAAGGGTCATAGACCTGGGCCCGCAGTACCTGCAGGGCTCCTTCGTGAAGCCGGGCAAAGAGCTGCCCTCGCAGCGCAAGATACCCTGTACCATACTGCGCTGCGACCCGCAGGTAGATGAGAACGCCTGCGGCCTGCTGCAGATGGAGCACTCTGTGCCGCCGGAGATACTGTATGATGCATACTGGTACCGCTCCGGTACCAATGCCACCATGCGCGGCCACCTGAAGGGCATAGCCGATACTGCCATGCACCTCATAGGCAAGCCCCACGCCACCGTGCTGGATATAGGCTGCAACGATGGCACCCTGCTGGGCAACTACCCCGCCGGCTATACCAAGTATGGCGTAGACCCATCGGATGTGGCAAAGGAGATAAAGTTCGAGAACACTACGGTGGTGACGGATATTTTCCCTTCCTCTATCCTGTTCGATAAAGTGGGTAATGGCGTGATGGACATCATCACTTCCATAGCCATGTTCTACGACCTGGAGCAGCCCGTGGAGTTCGTAAAGGGCATCAAAAAACTGCTGGCGCCTAATGGCCTGTGGGTGTTCGAGATGTCCTATATGCCGCACATGCTGCAGCTCGATTCTTATGATACCATTTGCCACGAACACCTGGAATACTACAGCCTGGCGGTGATAGAGAACATCATGCGCAGGGCAGGCATGAAGGTTTTCAAGATAGAGTTCAACGACATAAACGGTGGCAGCATACGCTGCTATGCCACGCACGAGAACAATACCACCTTCGGTACACCGGAGGATGCACGCCTGATGAACGATGTGCGCCTGAAGGAGTTCGATATGGAGCTGGACACCGACAAACCCTACCTGGCCTTCCAGGCAAGGATAGACAAGATAAAGACCGACCTGCACCAGGCGCTGGTAAAGCTGAAGAAAGAGGGCAAGCGCATACATATATACGGTGCATCTACCAAGGGCAACACCATACTGCAGTGGTGCGATATAGATAACACACTGGTAGACTATGCCGCCGAGCGCAACCCTGATAAATACGGTGCGCGCACGCTGGGTACCGACATACCCATCATCAGCGAGGCCGAATCGCGCGCTATGAAGCCTGACTACTACCTGGTACTGCCATGGCACTTCAAGACAGAGTTCATAGAGCGCGAAAGGGAGACCCTGATGAACGGCACCAGCCTCATCTTCCCTCTGCCTGTGATGGATATTTTCACCAAGGACGACCTGGAAGGAAGTACTGTTTCGATACCATGAGAACAGCGGTGATCTTCGGGGCCAACGGGCAGGACGGGCACTACCTTCACGAGCTGCTCATAAGCGAGGGCATTGCCGTCACGGGCGTGTCGCGCAGCGGCCCTTGGCTGCATATGGACATAGGCAAGTATGCCGATGTGGAAGCTCTCGTTCGCGAGAAAAGGCCGGACATCATCTTCCACCTTGCCGCCAACAGCACCACCCGTCACGATGTCCTCTTCGAGAACCACGAGACCATCAGTACCGGCACCTTCAATGTGCTGGAGGCAGTGAAACGGCATTCGCCCGGCACAAAGGTCTTCCTTTCCGGCAGCGGCCTGCAGTTCCACAATGCGGGCAGGCCCATAAAGGAGACCGACCCCTTCGAGGCTACCAGCCCTTATGCCGTCAGCCGCATACAGTCTGTATATGCGGCACGCTACTACCGCTCGCTGGGCATACAGACCTACTTCGGCTATTTCTTCAACCACGACAGCCCCATACGCCCCGAGCGGCACATGAGCAACAAGATAGCGGCCTTTGCCCGGCGTATAGCCGCAGGCAGTTCCGAAACGCTGGAAATAGGCGATATGACGGTACGCAAGGAGTGGGGCTTTGCCGGCGATATAGTACGCGGCATCTACACCCTTGTGCAGCAGGATGATGTGTATGAGGCCACCATAGGCACCGGCCTTGCCTACTCCATAGAAGATTGGCTCAATGAATGCTTTGCCCTCATAGGCCGCGACTGGCGGCAATATGTGGTACACAGGCCCGGTTTTGTGCCGGAGTACGACATACTCTGTTCCGACCCCACCACCCTGCGCTCACTGGGCTGGCAGCCACAGGTATCTTTCGCAGACCTGGCCCGTATGATGGTGCTTGGCTAAATATACCTGCCACAAAAAGTAACATACTATTTGCAGCATAGCTGCACTTTGCCTATACCCATTACCCGCGAAAATGCATTAACTTTCCTATTCGTAACACACAACAGAGATGAACAGGAATATTCGCAAGGTAGCGGTGATAGGCAGTGGGGTGATGGGCTCGCGCATAGCGTGCCATTTTGCTGGTATAGGCGTACAGGTGCTGCTGCTGGATATAGCGCCCGCAGCCCTCACCGATGCAGAGGCCGCCAAAGGGCTGCAGCTTACCGACAAGCAGGTACGGAACCGCATAGTGAACGATGCCCTGCAGGCCACGGTGAAAAGCAAGCCATCGGCGGTATATACGAAGGCCGTGGCCGCGCGTATAAACACCGGCAATATAGACGATGACCTACCCAAAATAGCCGACTGCGACTGGATACTGGAGGCCGTGGTAGAGCGGCTGGATATAAAGCAGCAGCTCTTTGAGAAGATAGAGCGATACCGCAGGCCGGGCACCCTCATCACTACCAATACCTCGGGCATACCCATACACCTCATGAACGAGGGCCGCAGCGAGGACTTCCGCAAGCACTTTTGTGGTACGCACTTCTTCAATCCGCCGCGCTACCTGCGCCTGCTGGAGATAATTCCCGGCCCAGATACCGACCCCAAAGTGCTGGACTTTCTCACCGACTACGGCAGCCGTCACCTGGGCAAGATAACCGTACTGTGCAAAGACACTCCCGCATTCATAGCCAACCGCGTAGGCGTGTTCGGTTTCATGGCCGTGTTCAAAGCCATGCAGGAGCTGGGCCTGAACATAGACGAGATAGACTCCCTTACCGGCACCGTAATGGGCAGGCCGAAGTCGGCCACCTTCCGCACCGGCGATGTAGTAGGCCTCGACACCCTGGTGATGGTAGCCAAGAACCTGCCAAAGAACGTGCCGAACGATGAGGCCAAAGACCTCTTCATCGTTCCGCCCTTCATAGATACCATGCTCACCAACAAATGGCTGGGCGACAAAACAGGGCAGGGTTTCTATAAAATGACCAAGACCAGGGGTGCTGATGGCCAAACAAAGAAAGAGATACTGACGCTGGACCTGGACACGATGGAGTATGGCCCGAAGAAAAAGACCAAGTTCGCTACCATAGAGGCTGCAAAGCAACTGGATGATCTGAAACAGCGCCTGGGTGCGCTATACAGCGGCGGCGACAAGGCGGGCGAATTCTACCGCCGCTTCCATCACCTGCTCTTTGCCTACATATCCAACCGCGTACCCGAGATAAGCGATGAGCTGTACAAAATAGACGATGCGCTAAGAGCGGGCTTCGGCTGGGACATAGGCGCTTTTGAAAGCTGGGATGCACTTGGCGTGAAACGCGTACTGAAAAAAATGACCGAGGCCGGTATGCAGGTAGCACCATGGGTGCAGCAAATGCTCGATGCCGGTATCACCACTTTCTACAAGACCGAAAAAGGCAAACGCCTCTACTATGATCAGCGCACCAAAAGATACGAACCCATACCGGGTGCAGGCGTCTTCATACTGCTGGAACAACTGTCGGAGAACGTGGTATGGCGCAGCAGCGCCTGCAAGCTCTACGACATAGGCGATGACGTAGTGGCCCTTAGCTGGAACACTAAGATGAACACCATAGGCGGCGAGGTGCTGGAAGGCATACAAAAGGCCGTGACCATGGCCGAGGAGCGCTACAAGGGACTGGTGATAGCCAATAGCGGCCCCAACTTCAGCGCGGGCGCCAATCTGGGCCTTGTGTTCATGTTCGCGGTAGAGCAGGAATATGATGAGCTGGATATGGCCATCCGTATGTTCCAGTCCACTACCATGCGCCTACGCTACAGCGGCATACCTGTGGTAGTGGCGCCACATGGCCTCACACTGGGCGGCGGCTGCGAGCTGTGCCTGCATGCCGATGCCGTACAGGCCGCTGCCGAAAGCTATATAGGACTTGTAGAGGTGGGCGTGGGCCTTATACCCGGTGGCGGTGGCTCTAAGGAAATGGCCGTACGCGCTGCCGACCGCAACATAAAAGAAGACATAGAGGTCAACTACCTGCAGCAGCTTTTTATAAACGTAGGCACGGCCAAGGTGTCCACATCGGCACACGAGGCGTTCGAGAATTTCGTGCTGCGCCCCGGCCACGATGCCATATCTGTGAACCTGGACCGCCGTATAGGCGATGCCAAGCGCAAGGCCCTGCTGCTGTGGGAGCAAGGCTATACACAGGCCGCACCGCGTACCGATATAAAGGTACAGGGCCGTGGTGGCCTGGGCGGCCTGCTGGCAGGTGTGCACGGTATGTGGCGCGGCAATTACATCAGCGATCACGACCGCCTGATAGCCGAAAAACTGGCCCATGTGATGTGCGGCGGCGACCTCTCGCAGGCCACCACCGTAAGTGAGCAATACCTGCTGGACCTGGAGCGTGAAGCTTTCCTCAGCCTTTGTGGGCAAAAGAAAACGCTGGAACGCATGCAGAGCATACTCACCTCGGGCAAGCCATTAAGGAATTAGTACCCCTCCAACAATATAAAGGCTCGCATCAATTGATGCGAGCCTTGTCTTTTATATACTGTTGCTGTATCTCTGTTACTTTATCACCCCCAGCTCTTTGCCCACCTTTATGAAGGCATCTATAGCGGTATCCAGGTGGTGACGGTCGTGGCCGGCCGATATCTGTACGCGAATGCGCGCCTGGCCCTTGGCTACCACAGGGTAGAAGAAACCTATCACATAGATACCCTCATCCAGCATGCGGGCGGCGAACTTTTGTGCCACCACTGCATCGTACAGCATTATCGGGGCTATGGCATGTGTACCGGGTTTGATATCGAAACCGGCATCGGTCATGCGCTTGCGGAAATAGAGGGTGTTCTCCTCCAGTTTGTCGCGCAGGGCTGTGGTCTCGCTCAGCATATCCAGCACGGCTATGGTAGCGCCCACTATAGATGGGGCCAGTGAGTTGGAGAACAGGTATGGCCTGCTACGCTGGCGCAGCATTTCTATTATCTCTTTCTTACCGCTGGTAAAGCCGCCCGATGCGCCACCAAGGGCCTTGCCCATGGTACCGGTAATGATGTCTATACGGCCCATAACACCGCACAGCTCATGCACGCCCCTGCCGGTAGCGCCCATAAAGCCCGATGAATGGCTTTCATCTATCATCACCAGGGCATCGTACTTATCAGCCAGGTCGCATATCTTATCTAGCTGGGCTATGGTACCATCCATAGAGAATACGGAGTCTGTAACGATGAGGCGGGTACGGGCATCCATATTTGCCTGTAGCTGTGCCTCCAGGTCGGCCATATCGTTGTGCTTGTACCTGCCGCGGCGGGCCTTGCACAGGCGCACACCATCTATGATAGAGGCATGGTTCAGCTCGTCCGATATAATGGCATCCTGCTCTCCCAGCAGGGGCTCGAACACGCCGCCATTGGCATCGAAGCAGGCCACATACAGTATGGTGTCCTCGGTACCCAGGAAGCGGGCCAGTTTTTCTTCCAGCTCTTTATGTATATCCTGCGTGCCGCAGATGAAGCGTACAGAGCTCATGCCAAAGCCGCGCTCGTCGGTAGTGCGGTGAGCGGCCTCTATGACACGGGGATGAGAGGAAAGACCAAGGTAGTTGTTGGCGCAGAAATTGAGCACGGTGCGGCCGTTCACGGTTATCTCGGCACCCTGTACCGAAGATATAACGCGCTCTTTCTTGTACAGGCCTGCGTCGGTTATCTCCTGCAGTTCTTGCTGCAGGCGTGCGTAAAATGAAGGACTTGACATAGATGTTTGTTATGTGGCTATGAGGGAACGATGCCCCCGCATTATTGTTTCGTAAGTGTGGCCACGCAGGTCTCTGCAAAGCCGAGCGGTGTGGTAGAAGCAGTATAGGTGATGGTGATGGTATTGCCCGATATGGTGCCCGCACCACTCAGGTTGGTACCATTGCCAATGTGCTGCTGCGGTATGTACACAGAATCTTTGGCGCAGTTGATGATCATGTGGGTAGATGTGGCAGAGCCATAGCCGCCTAGGTTGGTGATATCCAGCTCGTTAGCCGCGCCTGTGGTAGCGGCAGTGGCCGTGTAGGTAACATTGCGGTTGGTACAGCCGTTGGCGCCGCTATATGTGCCCTGCAGCACCGATGCACAGTCGGCAGAGATAACGGTGAGGTTTATGGTCTGCACCTTGGGTGTAGTGCCGGGCGCAGTGGTGGTGATGGTGATGGGGTATGTCTTGTGCGCGGCATTGGTAGTGAGGAAAACGAAATCGGCCACGAAGGTGGGCAGCCTGCGGAAGGTGTCCTCTACCAGCTGCACGTCGGCCGGAAGGCCGGTGATAGAGATGGTGACGCTATCGCGGGAGAAACCGCCCAGGTATTTTACCAGCAGGGAGAGCTTGTAGGCGCCCTGGTCGGGTATGTATATATCGCTTATGGGTTTGTTCTGTGCGGTCTCTACCGAATAAGATACCGGCTCTTTGGGGGCATTCTTGTGGCAGGACGCTACCACAGCACCCACTGCCAGCAGAAACAATAGAACTTTTCTCATACTTTATTTTTAAAGTGGAAAGATACATTCAAATCAGTAAAGATCATAGCCATTTCACTTTTTCTGCCAGCGGGCGGTTGCGCACACCTTCTTTGGCAGGTTCGTCGGTATGACCGAGGAATATGAGGCCCAGCACCACATCTTCGGCACCCAGGCCCAGGTATTGCTTCAGGGCCTCGGTATGCGTCATACCGCCGGTACTCCAGAAGGACGCTATGCCCATGGCAGTAGCGCCCAGCAGCATGTTCTGCACGGCGGCCGATGCTGCGGCCACCTCTTCTATAACGGGTATCTTGGGGTTGGCGCCGCGTACCATGGCAGCTATTATGAGGTGCGAAGCCTTATCTACATTATGCTCCAGCTTCTGCAGGGTCAGTTCCTGCCGCTTGTCATCGGGGGTATTGTTCCAGTATAGCTGTGCATGCTCGCGACCAAAAGTGGTCTTTGCCTCGCCGCCGTATACAAAGAACTTCCAGGGCTCGGTGCGGCCATGGGTAGGGGCCCAGTCGGCCAGTACCAGCAGGTCGCTTATGACGTTGTCGGGTATCACCTGGCCATTCATCTTTGCCCAGCCTGTAGAGCGCCTTTCGCGGATGGTGGCGCTGACCTGATCGTATCTTTCGTTGTTCATGTGGGGCAAAGGTAAGGCCAGGCAACAAAAAAGCCACAGTGCGGATACACAGCGGCTTTTGATAATATTTAAAAAATGGCGTTACTGTGCCAGTAGTTGCTTTACCGTCTCGGAGATGGCCTTGCCATCGGCCTTGCCGGCCAGTTGTTTGCTGGCCACGCCCATTACCTTGCCCATATCGGCGGGTGTTTTGGCGCCTACCTGCTCCATTATGGCCTGCAGTTCTTTCTTTAGTTCGTCTGCGCTCATTTGCTGCGGCAGGAATTTCTCTATTATAGCCAGCTCTTCGCGTTCTTTATCGGCAAGGTCTTTACGGCCCTGCTTGTCGAAGATGTCTATAGAGTCGCGGCGCTGCTTGGCCAGCTTCTGTAGCATCTTTAGCTCGGTGGCCTCGTTTATCTCGCCATTGGCGCCCTCGGCGGTCTTTTCTATGATGATGGCGGCCTTTATGGCACGCAGGGTACGCAGGGCGGCCTCGTCTTTGGCACGCATAGCGTTCTTCAGCTCGTCCATTATTTTTGCTTCCAGTGACATACGCTTTCGAAAATTAAAAAGTAAAAATAAAAAATAAAAATAAGCCCCTGTTCTACAGCCTCTAGCCTTTTTCAGCGCTTTCCATGGCATCGCCTGCCTTTTTCATAAATGTCTTGGCAAATGCCTTCATTTCATCGGCCAGCTCGGTATTGCGGGTGGCACGGGCATAGGTATCGGCCATACCGAAGAGGGTCTGGAAGAAGAAATCGTTCATTTCGTCCACCATCATCTTGCTGGTCCAGAGGTCTATGCGCAGGGCAGAGCGCTCATCGCCATCCCACAGGCCCAGTAGTATGGCCTTGGCCTTCTGCCACTCGGGCACGCCGCCATCGGGGGCCATCCACTCTATCTTTTCGGGCATCTTGTCTTCGGCAAGCTCTATCTGTATGTTTATGTTCGATCTCATATGGTTGGTAAAAGTGGGGCAAAAGTACAGGAAATAGAGAGAATAACGGACGGGATACCAACTTGTACAAAGCGCTGGCAGTTATGTAATTTAACTGGTCAGGCAATGAAAAATAATGATATTTGCACCCAATTCCGATAGTACATGAAACTAAAACAGGCATTCTGGGTCATACTTCTGATATTTCTGGGTCTTTTTTTCAGACGGCACGATGGCTTCCTTCATGCGCAGATATATGCCGAGGACGGGCCTATATTCCTGGCGCAGTATATGGAAAAGGGCTGGGCCTCGCTGATAACCCCCTATGCCGGCTACCTGCATACCATACCCAGGCTCATAGCACTGCTGTGGGGTACGCTGGGCGTAGACCTGGAAGTGCTGCCTACCTTTTATAACCTTAGCTACTTCGGGCTGTGCGTACTGATAGGGCTGGAGCTGCTGAAGAGCGCCCGCCAACTGGAAATGAAACACAAGATACTGTTCGCGAGCATCTTTCCCTTTGTACCTGTGGGCCCCGAGATGTTCATGAACATAACGAACAGCATATGGGTCACATCGCTCTACCTGGTGAACTTCCTCTTTGTGGGGTACAAGTACTATGAGGCAGAGAACAGGAAATGGCTGAAGCTGATATGCATAATGCTGGTATCGCTTACCGGGCCTTTCTCGCTGCTGCTGAGCCCTGTGGCAGCGCTTATCATATTCCTGGAGCGCAAGACCATGACCATGAAAAGGCTGGTACCCATGGGGCTGATAATGGTGTGCGGGCTGGTGCAGTTCATGCTCATCCGGTCTTCGCCGCACAACAGGGCCATACCCGGCGACCCTGAGCCCCACCACCTGGTGCGGCTGATAAAGTACAATATGGCCGACCTGATATACTCGCGCAACAACCTGCTGCCGTCCATAGGAGAAAAGGAACTGTCTATACTGCTGCTGAGCCTTTTTGCCTTCATCGTGTACATGCTGTTCAGGCATTACAGGCGGATAACGGCCGACCGCAAATATGTACTGGTACTGGCGCCCATCATGTTCCTGGCCAGCTTTATAGCTGTGTTCTGGCCCATGGAGACCAAGGTACTGGCCTTTGGCTGCCCGCGCTACTATTTCGTGCCTTATACATGCGCCGCCTGGATCTTCATACTGGGGGCAGACAGTATAATGCGGATAAAGGATATAGTGGTGTATTTCATCTACTTCCTGTTCCATGCCAATAGCATGCGCTTCAACTATGAGGACAAGAAATGGAAGGAGCAGATGAGAGAGTACAAAGCAGGTAAGCGGGAAGAGATAGACATACACCCTGAAGGATGGAAATTCAGGCTGCCACCTTATAAAGGCAGGTAAAGAAAGACAATGCGTGGCCACTGCTGAGATGGCCGAAACCCACGACCCGAAACCCAGGACTATGTCAGGCAGTTATCTGAACAGACTAAAGACCCCACTTTGGTATATAGCCATAGCGCTACCTATGCTGGTATGCACATACCTTGTATGGAGGTATGCCACCAATATGCCCCGCCAGGACGACTATGATGCCATACTGGACTTCACGCTCTCTTACCAGCGTGCCGACCTGCCCACGCGCGTAGACCTGCTGCTGAAACAACATAATGAGCACAGGATAGTGTTATCGAGGCTCATGTTCGTGCTTTACTACAAGACATTCGGGGTCATCAACTTCAGGCATATCATGATGCTGAGTGGCGTGGTGCTATCGCTGCTGTTCCTGAATATAGCATGGTTCGTGAAGAAGGCCATACCAGAGCACTGGATGCCATGCGTACTGGTGACAAGTATGTGTGTGTTCGACCTGAACAGCTACGAGAACATGGTCTTTGCCATGGCAGGTATACAGAACTTTGGTGTGATACTGGCATTTACCGGCAGTATGCTGTTCTATAGCATGAAGAACCGATGGGCATTGGCAGGGGCCATGCCGCTACAGGTGCTATGCATCCTATCTAGCGGCAACGGCATCCTGGGCGCTGCTATCCTCATTCTATATACCATATATACAAGGGACAAGGTGAAAATGGCTGCCGCAGCGACCTCACTTGTGCTGGGCGTGCTGGTGTATTATCATGAGTATGTGAAGCTGCAGACAGGGGCGTTCACGCTGGACCCCACGAAATTCGTACCCTATTTCTTACAGACATTGGGCGCACACTTCGACAGGGGCCGCGGTATATGGGGCGGTGCCATCCTTGTTGCATTGCTGCTATGGACGGTGCCTATAGGTAAAAGGCTGAGAATAGCGCCGGAGGTGCTGCCACTGGTATGCCTGGGGTTGTTCGTATTCGCGTCTGTAGGTGTTACATCCATCTTCAGGGGCAATGTACCCATGTGGACCCCCACGGCTAGCAGGTATTGCATATATTCTCACCTGGCCACACTGCTGGGGTACGTCTTCCTGGTGATATATGTAAGGAACTGGAAGTATACAGGCCCCATGGCAGTAGTACTGATAGTAGGCCTGTTCTTTTTTTATAACTGGAACATGAAAGACGGCAAATACGGTATGCAGGCCTTCCGCGAAGACCTGACACTGGTACCCTACCAATACCCCGACCCCATAAGGGCAAAACAGGTGACCGATGAGACCTGCAAAGAGAACATATACTGCATAGAACAACACCGGGCCGATAAGATGCCCGGCCTGTTCGGGGAAAAGGAAGAGAAAAAGAACTAAGAAAAAGGAGCCGCGATCACGGCTCCTTTTTTAATGAAGTATATGGGCGGATCTTACTTTACCCTTACCACCACAAAACTGTAGCCCTGCGGGTGGCGGGTGAGGGGTATACCCAGCAGGGTGCGCACATCGGTAGTGCGCCAGTCCTCCAGTATCTCGCTGCGGCTCAGGATAGATGCGGGCAGTGCGTTATAGGCCTGGTTCAGCACTATTATATCTCCCGGCTTTATGTAGCGCTCATCTAGCTGGTGTACCCGGTAGGGGTCGTCGTAGAGGGCCCAGAGGTTGAAGGAGGTGTAGCATTTGCCGTACTTATTTTCCACTTCCATCAGCTTGCTTTTGGCAGCATCGTAGGTCTTGCCATCGGCCTCGTTGTCTGCGAACAGTAGGAATGTGCGCAGGAAAATGAGACCACCGCCAATGAATGTAAGCATAAGCGAGGGCAGCACAAGGGCATTGTACCTGCTGCCAGAGAACCTGTGATGGTTGAGCAGCAGGATGAGCAGGATGACATAGATATACTGCGTGGCATTGTATACGGTAGGCGAGGTATGCAGCACGAACTTCAGCATGCCCGCTACGATGGCCAGGTGAAGCGCAGCTATTACCAGCTTATTGAACATGCCCACGGCCGGAAGGCTGCTGCGGAGGTACAGATACCAGTAGCGCATACCGGCGAGGAAAATGATAAGAAAACCGAAGTTGAACGGGCTGAGTACCCAATAGTAGGTGAACAGGCCGATGCTCCTTGCCGTGCGTGCGAACAGTACCTGCGAATGGCGCGATATACCCTGAACGGTAGCCATGAAGCCATTGGGACTGGCCTCCATAATAAGATAGGAAACGAGCAGGACGGCTATGCCACGCACGGCATTTACCCATACCGAACGCCCGGGTGCTGCTGCTCCAAGGAACTCTGCTATGAGGAAGAAGAGGAAGGCAAAATAGAAACCGGTGATCTGCGAGGTGAGGAGGAGGGCGAAAATGAGTACCAGCAGGCCGTTATAGAGCCAGGTATTCATTTTGGCACGGTGGTGGTAGAGCAGGTAGAGCAGCAGGGACAGCGGGGCTGTGAGCTGCTCCGGTCTACCCAGTGTAGGCAGGGAATAGGTAGCCAGGTAGGGAATGGATAGCAGTATGGTAGCGGTGAGGAGCTTGTTATTGCCATCGATACCGCTGCCGAGGATGGTGCGCCTGTAGAGCAGGAGGGCCATAATGGTGAGCAGGGCGCACACCACAAAGAGGGTCTTGATGCCGGGTACTGCAGCCACAAAAAAGCCCAGGAACCATGTATAGAAGGGCACATAATAATTGTACCGGAGGGTACCCGTGGCATCGGTAAGGGAACTGAGGTAATAGATAGGATTGGCGAGGCCCCTGCCCTGGCCGAAGGTGAGAGAGGGCGGAAGAAAGGAGGAAGAATCGGTACCCGGTATGGGAAATACCCTGACGGCATACGCTATGAATATGATAGCGACCAGTAATATAACGGCCAGGGTACTGTATCTGATCTTGCTCATGTGCTGCTGAAGTAGGAGGGGTATGGCAGAACAAAAGTAATATTGTTAGCGGCAAGTATAGAATGGAAGGGTGCTATAGTGGCTTTGTCTTTATATTATTTCATCATGTCTCTGTATGTACATAAGGTTTTGAGCAGCTATATGATACATTCATTAAAACTGGAATAAAATTCTTTTAGGAAAGGTTTTCCATGTATTTTTGCACACCAAATAAAGAACGTGAATAATATTTCCATCCTTGTGACAGGTGGCTGCGGTTTTGTAGGCTCCAACCTGTCCCTCATGCTCAAGGAAAAGTATCCTTCCTATACTATAGTGGCGCTGGACAACCTGAAACGCCGCGGATCGGAGCTGAACCTGCCAAAGCTGAAGGCGGCCGGCATAGAATTCATACACGGCGATATACGCAACCGCGAGGACCTGGAAATGGACCGCGATTTCGACTTCATCATAGACGCAGCGGCAGAGCCATCGGTAATGGCAGGTATGGGCGCCATGCTCAGCTATGTGATAAACACCAACCTCACAGGTACCATCAATACTCTGGAACTGGCCGCGCGCAGCAAGGCAAAGTTCATATTCCTGTCTACAAGCAGGGTGTACCCCATATCGTACCTGGAGGATATAAAATATACCGAGAACACTACCCGCTTCGACCTGCCTGATGGCCAGGTGATACCGGGCGTGAGCAGCAAGGGTATAGCCGAGAACTTTCCGCTGGACAAGGCGCGGTCGGTATACGGCTCTACAAAACTGGCATCAGAATTGCTGATAGAGGAGTTCAGGGAATTCTTCGACGTGAACTATGTGATAAACCGCTGTGGGGTGATAGCCGGTCCGCACCAGATGGGCAAAGTGGACCAGGGTGTGATGACCCTGTGGGTGGCCCGCCACTACTGGGGCCGCGATGTGGCCTACTTTGGCTATGGCGGCACGGGCAAGCAAGTACGCGACGCCCTGCACATCTTCGACCTCTTCGACCTTGTGGACCACGAGATACACAACTTCGACCAGGTGAACGGCAAGACAATGAACGCGGGCGGCGGCCTGGCATCGAGCGTATCGCTGCAGGAACTGACGGCCATATGTGCCGAGGTGACCGGCAATAAGGTAGGCGCCTCATCGGTGATGGAGAACCGCAAGGGCGATATACCCCTGTACATAACCGACAATACGCGCATAACAGAGGTGACCGGCTGGACCCCCAAACGCAACGTAAGGGACATAGTGACAGACACCTTTAACTGGATACACAAGAACGAACAACAACTAAAACCTATATTAAACGCATAAGAGATGAATATTGCTATCGTCAGCGGCTCTAACGGGCTCATAGGCAGCGAAAGCGTCAGCTTTCTTTCTGATAAGATGGACCTTGTCATAGGTATAGACAACGACCAGAGGGCCTATTTCTTCGGCCCGTCGGCATCTACAAAGTGGAACAAGGAAGTGCTGGAAAGCAAGTACAGCAACTACAAGGCCCACAACGTGGACATACGCGACTATGCAAGCCTGGAGACCATCTTCAAGCAGTATGGCAATGACATAAAGATAGTGGTGCATACGGCCGCGCAGCCCAGCCACGACTGGGCGGCAAAGGAGCCTATCACCGACTTCACCATCAATGCGAACGGTACGCTGAACTTCCTGGAACTGACACGCCTGCACTGCCCCAAGGCGGTATTCATATTCACCAGCACCAACAAGGTATATGGCGATACGCCCAACTTCCTGCCGCTGGTAGAGCTGGAAAAGAGGTGGGAAATAGACGAAAGCCATCCCTACTTCAAAGAAGGTATAGATGAGGCGATGAGCATAGACAACTCGAAGCACTCGGTATTCGGTGCATCGAAGGTGGCAGCCGATGTGATGGTACAGGAGTATGGCAAGTATTTCGACATGAACACGGCGGTGTTCCGCGGCGGCTGCCTCACAGGCCCACAGCACTCAGGCGCGCAACTGCACGGCTTCCTGTCTTACCTGATGAAGTGCGCTATAACCGGCGATCACTACACCATATTCGGCTACAAAGGCAAGCAGGTACGCGACAACATACACGCCTGGGACCTCGTGAACATGTTCTGGCACTTCTACCAGAACCCACAGCCCGGCGGGCAGGTATATAACGCAGGCGGTGGCCGCTTCAGCAACTGCTCTATGCTGGAAGCTATAGAGATATGCGAGAAGATAACCGGCAATAAGATGAACTACAGCTATACCGATGGCAACCGTTCGGGCGACCATATCTGGTACATATCCGACCTTACGAAGTTCCGCCAGCACTACCCCACATGGGAGTACAAATATTCGCTGGATGTGACCATGGAGCAGATATTCGAGAACATGAAAGCAAGGGTATAAGTTCCAAAGTTCAGATCCCAAATTCCAAATAGTAAATTTCAAATTCAAATTCTATCATCAGGCATGAAGCTAAGTGTTGTGATACCGGCCTATAACGAGGCGCTGAATCTGCCCGATACGCTGAATGCGTTCCATACAGAGCTGCGTGCCCATAATATAGACCACGAGCTGCTGGTGATAAACGACAACTCGAAGGATAATACCATAGAGGTGATAACCGAGCTGCAGAAGACCATTCCTACACTGCGCACCATCTTTAATACCCCGCCGCACAATGGCTTTGGGTATGCGATACGCAAGGGACTGGAGAATTTCAGCGGCGACTGTGTGGCCATCGTCATGGCCGATATGAGCGATAGCCCGGCAGATCTGGTGAAGTTCTACAACACATGGATGGAGAAGAAAGTGGACTGTGTATTTGGCGACAGGTGGAGCAAGGGTGGCAGGGTGATAGACTACCCCAAGAACAAGCTGTACCTGAACCGCTTTGTGAACCGCATGATCAGTATCGTCTTCCGCCTGCGGTACAGGGATACCACCAATGCCTTCAAGCTCTACAGCCGCCAGTGCATGGAAGGGCTGAAGCCTTTTATGTCGCCCCACTTCAATCTGACGGTAGAGCTGCCGCTGAAGGCCATAGTACGCGGCTACTCATTTGCAGTAGTGCCCAACTCGTGGCAGAACCGCAAGCATGGCACATCTAACCTGAAGATAAGGGAGATGGGCAGCCGCTACTTCTTTATAGTACTGTACTGCCTCATAGAGAAGTTCTTCAGCCGTGGCGATTTCAAAAAGAAATGGTAACTGATACCGAAAATACATTGCAGGGCAGCCCGGAACGGCTGCCCTGCTTTTTTACCTCCTTTAATGTTTTCTTAATTTTTGGTGAAGCGGAAACATGCATGTAATTGTGATAGTATATTTGAATAGCTTATCCCTAAAAACTACCTGAACACATGAAAAACACATTACTCACCACCATCGCCATTGCCTGCTGTATGGCAGCATCATGTACCCGGGAGGTACCCTGCGATACGCCTCCGCTAAATGGGTTCACCTTTATCAGCAGCGCGGGCGAGATAACCGATACGGGCGCCTATGTAGAGCGTTTCCTGCAGGGAACGAGGTTCAAGGAAGGCCCGTTGGGCTACCGGCGAGACCCACTGAAAGGCGATGCCCACCGCAAACACTTCATAGCCGATGCATCGGTGCCCACGCAGGACTGGCGCATAACGCTGCTGCCATCAGGCAGGCAGTACCTGATAGAGGACATAAGAGTGAACCAGCGCAAAACCACCATACAGAAAAGCCTCTTTACCCCGGCCGATGACGATGTACGCTGCCTGAACACCTATTACTACACACGCGACTCGAACATCACAGTGGCCACCGGCGATATACAGGATGGCGGGCTGGAAATAGCGTATTGAGCTACATGATGTTATAAGATATTTTTATAGTGGTGTGACAGAGTGAGATCGCATTATATGTTATATTTGCTATCGTGAGAGTGTTGAGCTTTATCCTGGCCTTAATGGTACTTATGCTGTCGGTGCAGCAACCTGTGTGCGCAATGAGCGCATCGGCAGGCGAATGCTGCAGCGTGGACGGCTGTGCCACCGGGCAGAAAGAGGATGCAGGCGACCATCACGATAAGGAGTGCAGCAGCATCTGCAATCCGTTCCAGTCTTGCGGGTGCTGCGCCTTCAGCGTAGTGGTGCCACAGCAGATATCCTTTATTCCTACTGTACATACAGAGATGCCCCGTATGCAATGGGGCACATTCATAGCCGGCATAGCCGAAGAGCCTGTCTCGGGCTTCTGGCAACCTCCCCGGGCCTGATCGTTTCCTTTTTAAGCCCCTCCCGGCCTCCCCCAAAGGGGATGTGACGTGTAGAGATGGGCGCTACAACTATTTTACTGATCAGGTAATTCATTAAAACAATGAAAAAGACATTTGCTTTTATAGCAGCGATGGCTGCATTATTGCTATTTGCCCCTGCCACCTATGCACAGGCCGATAGCGTAAAGACCGCAGTGATAAAGGTGACCAACCTGCACTGCAACAATGATATGCCCACCATAAAGAAGCGCCTGCTGAACAATGATGGGATAGACGAGGTGACATATAGCGGTATAAACGGAGAGACCTCGGTCTTTACCATAGTATACCATACCTCTGTGACCAGCCAGGAGCAGATAGAGAAAGCTATAGAGACCACACCCGGCTGCGATGACAAGAACAGTACGCCATATAGGGTGAGGAAGGAGAACGGCCGTAAAAAGAAAGCCCATGAGTAGGATGACCATTGTGCTGCTGCTGCTGGCACATATGTGCGGCGCGCAGACGATAAAGGGCAAACTATTCGGCGAGGGGGTGCAGGGCAAGGAGATATTGCCCGGCGGCATGGTGCGCTGGCTGGGCACTGATGTGGCCACCTTTGCCAATGAGAACGGGGTCTTTGAACTGCCTGTAAGCAGCATAAAGGACCGGAGGCTGATAGCATCGAACATGGGCTTTGTGACCGATACTATAGCCGTGGGCGATAGGACGTATGTGAGCATCACCCTGCGCCGCGATGCTAAGGACCTCGGCACGGTCACCATTACCGATCGCAGTGGCGCGCGCCTGTCTACCACCAGCGTAGGGCAGACCGAGATAATAAACCAGCGCGAACTGAGCAAGGCCGCCTGCTGTGACCTGGCGGGTTGCTTCGGTACGCAGGCATCGGTGCAGCCGCAGACCACCAACATTGTCACCAATGCGCAGGAGCTACGCATACTGGGGCTATCCGGCGTGTACAACCAGGTGCTGTTCGATGGACTGCCTATGGTATATGGGCTGAATTATACCTATGGTATCAGCACCTATCCGGGTACGCTGGTCAATAGTATAATGGTATCGAAGGGTACCACATCGGTACTGCAGGGGTACGAGAGCATAAGCGGCCAGATAAACATGGAGAGCCGCCAGCCCGATAAGACCGAACGCCTGCTGCTGAACGGCTACATGAACAGCTTTGGCGAGAAACATGCCAATGCCAACCTGGCCACTGCCGTAGGCAGGAACAAGAAGTGGCATACCATGCTGTCGCTGCATACGGTGCAGCCTGCGGGCAAGGTAGATGGCAATAATGACGGCTTCCTGGACCTGCCGCTGCTGACCCGCTACATGGCGCTGAACAAGTGGCGCTATGGCAATGAGCGGGAAAAGGGCCTGTCGCTGCAGGGCATGGTGCGCGTAGTGAGCGAGCGGCGTATAGGCGGGCAGACGGGCTATGCCCCTGCTGAGAACGAAGGCAGCACCAGTATATATGGCCAATGCGTACACTATACACAGCCCGAGGCCTATGTAAAGGCAGGCTACCGTCTTTCTGACGACCATGCGGTATCGCTGGCGGCATCGGGTTTTGCGCAGCAGCAGCGGTCGTGGTTCGGTACTACAAGCTACCATGCCCGGCAGCAGAGCGGCTACCTGAACCTGCAGCACGAATGGCTGTGGCGCGAAAAACACCTGCTGAAATATGGCGCCAGCTACCGCTACCAGGAGCTGAACGAGCAGATCGCTTTCTCCGATACCTTTCTGCACAGGACCTATGCCGGCCGCTATGATACCCGCCTGCGGGTACCGGGCCTATTTGCTGAGAATACCTTTCACTGGAAGGATGAAAAGTATACCCTGATAACCGGGCTGCGGCTGGACCATCACCAGCAGTGGGGCGCATACCTTACACCCCGCAGTATGCTGAAGTATGTGATAAACGACCACCATACCCTGCGGGCATCGGCAGGTACGGGCTGGCGGCAGGTGAACCTCTTCGCAGAGCAGGTGAACCTGCTGGCAAGCTCGCGCGATGTGGTATTTGCCGAGGCATTAAAGCCTGAGCAGGCCATGAACTGGGGCGTGAGCCACAACTACCGGTTCGAGGCAGGAGATATGACAGGTGCGGTGACGGGCGACTTTTACAGCACACGCTTCAGCAACCAGTTCTTCCCCGACTATGACAGCGACCCTACCAGGGCCATCATCCGCAATTTTACGGGTGTGTCTCGGTCCAATGCGCTGCAGGTAGATGCCTCACTCACGTTCTTCAAACAGCTGGAGGTGCGTGCGGCCTATAACTACCTGTATGTATACCGCATAGAGAACGGAGGGAAGAACATGCTGCCCTTCAACCCGCGCAACAGGGCCATGGCGGCGGTATCTTATACCACGCGCAACAAGCACTGGCAGGCCGATGCCAATATGCACTGGTTCGACCGCATGCGGCTGCCCGACACCCGCAACAACCCTGTGGAGTACCGCAGACCACTGTATTCGGTACCCTATGCCAGCTACAATGTGCAGCTTACCTATAAGTGGCGCACGCTGGACGTATATGCCGGCTGCGAGAACCTGCTGAACTACCGCCAGCCCGACCCCATTATCAGCGCCACCAACCCCTTCGGCCCCTACTTCGACCTCTCCTCGGTATGGGGCCCTACTAGGGGCCGGGAGCTGTATGTGGGCGTGCGATATGCGATAAAGTGATCATTCAAGCGGTCAAAGAGTGCCGGCAAGAGGGTATCTTATCTTCTTTTGCCGGCACTTTTCATATCTACATTTGAATAAAACATATAAATAATTAGCGCGTTCGCCATATCTCCAAATCATATATCCATCCACTCGCTCATCAATCCACAACTTTCCCACATTATCATTACTTTTGTTTCCCTCATAAAAAATTTGTGTAGTGAAGCTAAAGTCGCTGGAAATAAAAGGGTTCAAATCGTTCGCCGACAAGACCCATGTGATACTGGACAATCCCATTACGGGCATTGTAGGGCCTAATGGCTGTGGCAAATCGAACATTGTTGATGCCATACGATGGGTGATAGGCGAGCATAAGATAAAGGCCCTGCGATCGGACAACCTGGAGGACCTGATCTTCAACGGATCGCGCACGCGCAATGCATCGGGCATGGCCGAGGTGTCGCTCACGTTCGAGAACACGCGCAACCTGCTGCCTACCGAGTTCACTACCGTTACCATCACCCGCAAATTCTATAAGAACGGCGAGAGCGAATACCGCCTGAACGATGTGACCTGCCGCCTGAAGGACATTCACAACCTCTTCCTCGATACCGGCGTCAGCAACGACTCCTATGCCATCATAGAACTGGGCATGGTCGATGACATCATCAAAGACAAGGACGGCAGCCGCCGCCGCATGCTGGAGCAAGCAGCGGGTATATCCATCTACAAGACACGCAAGAAAGAGGCAAAGCAAAAGCTGGAGGCCACCGAGCAGGATATATCGCGCATAGAGGACCTGCTTTTCGAGATAAGCAACAACCTGCGCACGCTGGAAAGCCAGGCCAAGAAAGCCGAGCGCTACTTCCAGGTAAAGGGAGAATATAAGGAGGTGAGCATAGAGCTGGCAAAGGCCAGCCTGGAGCACTTCAACGAGCAATACCGCACGCTGAACGAGCAGAACGATGCCGAGACCGACCGCCGTACACAACTAGAGGCTATAGTGGCCACAGAAGAGGCATCGGTAGAGCAGCAGAAGGTGAGGATGATAGAGCGGGAGCAGGAACTGAACGGACTGCAAAAACAGTTCAACGAACTGGTGAACAGGCTGCGCCAGCTGGAAAGCGATAAGAAACTGGCCGCACAGCGGCTGGAACACCTGGAAGAGCGCAGCAGGAACCTGAACGAGTTCCTGGCGGGAGCAGGCGGGCAGACGAAGCAACTGGAAGATTCGATAACATTCTCCGACAAGCAGATAGCCGAAGAGGCCACTGCACTGGATAAGATAAAGACCGAGCTGGAGACCCTGCGCGCCACCGTGGACGAGAAGCGCAAAGCATACGATGCCGGCAAGCAGGCGCTGGAGCAGATGCGCAATGAGTACCAGCAGCGCCAGCGTGGCCAGTTCGAGGCCGAGAAGAAAGTAGCTATAGCCGATACATCGGTGATGAACCTGCAACGCAGCATGCAGCAGGTGCAGGCCGAGATGGCACAGCGTGCATCGCAGATAGCACAGCTGGGCACAGAGAAGACCGATGCCGAAGACAAACTGGCAGGCAAGCAGGACGAGCTGCAGGAGCTGATAGACCGCCACGAAGAGGTGAAGGCCAGGATACTGGCCAGCCAGGAGCAGATAGAAGGGCTGCGCGCCAAACTGGTGGAAGAGAACCGCAAGCTGGACAGCCGCCGCAACGAGCACGACCTGCTGAAGAGCCTGGTGGACAGCCTGGAGGGTTATCCTGACAGTATCAAATTCCTAAAGAAGAACAAGGAGTGGGACAACAGTGCGCCACTGCTGAGCGATGTGTTCGTGGTAAAGAACGAATACCGCACCGCGCTGGAGAACGTGCTGGACAACTACCTGAACTACTATATAGTGGCCAACCCGCAGGAGGCCGCCAAGGCGGTATCGCTGCTGGACAGCAATAAAAAGGGCAAAGCCAATTTCTTCATACTGGACCACCTGGGGGCATATGAGCCTGCAACATCAGAAGCACCGGCAGGGGCCATACCCGCGCTGGATGTGGTGACGGTGGACGAGCAATATGCGGGCCTTGCCAAAAGACTGCTGGGCCATGTGTATGTGACCGAAGACGGTACCGATATAGCAGGCGCAGCATTGCAGAACGGAACGGTGCTGGTAGCCCGGTCGGGCAAGATGGTACGCGGCAAGTATACGCTGGGCGGCGGATCGGTGGGCCTCTTCGAGGGCAACAAGATAGGCCGCGCCAAGAACCTGGAGCGACTGGCAAAGGAGATACAGGAACTGACGGCCACTACCGCAGCGCTGAAACAGCAGATATCGGACACACAGACACTGATAGCAGGCTTCAATACAGAACTGAACGACAAGGCCATAGAGCAGGGCCGCCGCGATGTGAACACCCTGCAGAACCATATAGTGAACCTGGGCCACAGGATAGAGAACTTCGAACACCTGAACCAGAACGGCGACAAGCGCCTGGCCGAGATACAGGATCAGCTGGATGCTACACACGAAAGCATACAGGATACGCGCGATGCGCTGGAAGCAATAACGAGCGAGCTGCACGGGCTGCAAGAGAAGATACAGGGCGCAGAAGAGGAGTTCCGCAAGGTAGAGCAGGCATTCAACGATGCCACCCGCCAGTACAACGACCAGAACCTGGCCGTAGCGCGCCAGCAGAGCAAGCTGGACAACCTGAAGCAGGAACTGCAGTTCCGTACCAACCAACTGGCCGACCTGAACCGCCAGGTGACCACCAATACCGAGCAACTGCAGCAGGTAAGCGCACAACTGGAAGAGACAGGCAAAACCCTGCACAGCGGCGATAATGAGCTGTATGAGCTACTGAGCCGTAAGGAGACCGAAGAGAAGGAGCTGAACGAAAAGGACCGCGCCTACTACGAGATGCGCAATACCATAAGCGCCCAGGAAAGCAACCTGAACCAGAAACGCCGCGAGAAAGACCATGCCGAGACCCTGCTGAACAGCATAAAGGACAAGCTGAGCAGCATGAAGCTGCAGGTGGCAGGCATGAGCGAAAGGCTGGCCATAGAGTTCAAGGTGCAGCTGGACGATATACTGGACCAGCCGCGTACCGGTGAGCTGAGCATAGAAGAGCTGACGGCCGATGCCGAGAAGATGAAGAAACGGCTGGAGAACATGGGCGAGGTGAACCCTACTGCCATAGAGGCCTTCGGCGAAATGAAGGTGCGCCACGACTTCATAGTAGAGCAGAGAGACGACCTGGTGAATGCCAAAGACTCGCTGCTGTCTACCATAGAAGAGGTAGAGAATACCGCCAACAGCAAGTTTCGCGAGACATTCGATATGGTACGGGAGAACTTCATACAGGTGTTCAAGGCCCTCTTCACGGCCGAGGACAACTGTGACCTGCGCCTTACCGACCCCGACAATATAGCCGACAGCGGCATAGAGATATACGCACAGCCCAAGGGCAAGAAGCCGAGCACCCTTACCCAGCTATCGGGAGGGGAGAAGACGCTTACGTCTACGGCCTTCCTGTTCGCCATATACCTCATAAAGCCTGCGCCCTTCTGTATACTGGATGAGGTGGACGCGCCGCTGGACGATGCCAACGTGGGCAAATTCACGCAGATGATCCGCAAGTTCTCAGACAATTCGCAGTTCATCATCGTTACCCACAACAAGCAGACCATGGCCGCAGTGGATGTGATATATGGTGTGACCATGCAGGAGCCCGGTGTGAGCAAGTTGGTGCCTGTCGATTTCCGCAGCCTCAATTAAAAGAATTGTGAGCTATTGCCGGCACTGCCCTGTTTTCGCGGGGCAGTATCGGCAATTATGAGTAATTTTGAGTTTGCCGTATAGTGTACGTCCCCTTTAGCATTTACGGCACATGAAAAGGAGTTTTTAGAGTGGGCCTACATATTATCTTTCTTATACTGCATGTTTTTGTCGGCACCATTAACGACCCGGTACTGGTATCGATAATGCTCATCGTTCACTCCATGACCACTATAGCCGTATCGGCGGCGGCGGGGCGTAAGATAAACGTGATATCGGCATTTGCGGCAGGGGTGGTCATCATCACACTGGGTAATGCCAGCTTTGCTTCCAAAGTGGTGAAGCACGGGGTCGATTCGAGCTCCATGTATTACTATGTCTCTGCCCCGCATCTCAATGAGGCCGCCCTTGTGTGGTCTGTGGGGTGTTCGTTCATCTTCATAGGTTACGAGATGTTCGCCAAGCGGTCATTTCCCAGTCTTTCCATAATAGTCGATAGCCCCAGGGCGCTCCGCAATATCTTTTGGGTATCTATAGGGCTTTGTATGCTCAGGCTATCGGGTACTTTCATCGACCTCAACTTCATATCGGGCGGTGTTCAGAAACTGTTCGCCCTGTCCAGTATCATGAGCGTACTGCTTTTTGCCAGGCTATGGGGCAAGCAGGGCACGCTGCTCTACCGCAATTACGCCATGGGCATATGTGCTGCACTGGCCACAGTGGCGCTCTTCCAGGGCTTTCTGCGTATCGACCTTGCCACGCCCTTCATCGTGTTCTTTGGCGGGTACTTCATAGGCCTGGGCAGTATACGTTACCTGTTCAGCTACCGGGTCATACCTATGGCGGTGGTGGTCATCGCGTTCTCTACGGTATTCGGCAACCTGGGTGCAAACAGGTCGCACTTTATCGACACATTCACCAATCCTGTAGAAGAAGTGGCGCCATCCTATACTATCTCATCCACGCAGAACTCTGACCGAAACAGCCTTCTTATCAGGGGAGGTAACATCGCCCAGATATCTAACGTGTGCAAGCTGGTAGAGCGCAATGGCCACTATAATGGAGAGGCATCCGCACCACTGATATTTGCCTTCATCCCCAGGGTGCTGTGGCCCGAAAAACCCACTATCGAGATAGGTGCATGGTTCGCGCTGGAGATAGGTGTTGCCGCTATATCGGCACAGACGGGCAGGGCCAACAACTCCATCAACATGTCCATACCGGGCCAGTTCTTTCTCGATTTCGGGTGGATAGGCGTGGCATTGGGCTGTCTCTTCTTTGGCGCGGTACTGGCCATGTTCTGGAACGCTGCCGAATTCAATGGATCGCCCTATAATGTGATGGGTGTGCTGTGGGGCGGCTACCTGCTTTTCTATGCCATACTGGGTATCGGCGCCGACCTGCAGATATTCATTACCTTCTGCTCTACCTATCTTACTATATTTATCGTGAAAAAAATATACACATCGCTGTATGCGCATTCTCAACGTAGGCCCGCTATGGAGGGGTAGCAATGCCGGCGGGCTGTTCCGGGCGTTCTCACGCGCAGGGGCCTTTATAGAAGTGGTGGACGAGTTCTACCATGTGAGCCTGCGCACCAGCAACCGCACCATCAAGACGATGGAGCGTTTTCTGCGCCCCATGCAGGTGCGCGAGTTCAATACCACCATCCGCAAAAGCATAGACACTTTTCAGCCGGGTGTGCTGCTGGTGTATAAGGGCGTTTTCGTATTGCCCGAAACACTGCGCTATGCGCAAGAGAAAGGTTGCCGCACGGTGCTCTTCTACCCCGATGTGAGCACGACCGCGCACGGGCCGCACATACCCGCATCCATACCCGTATACGATACCATTTTCACCACCAAGACCTTCGGCATACGCGATATGCAGGAGCAGTACAAGGTAAAGAACGCCATGTTCATCCCCCATGGCTTCGACCCCGATATACATAGGCCGTTCATCGCCATTGGCCCCGAAGAGCGGGCCATATTCAGTTGCGATGCCTCCTTCATAGGTACATGGTCTCCGAAGAAAGAGCAGTGGCTCACACACCTGGTACACAAGGTGCCCGGCATAAAGCTGAAGGTATGGGGCGACCAGTGGCACAGGGTCACAGACCCTGCCCTGCGCGCGTGCGTACAGGGCAAGCCCATAGTAGGTGACCTGTATGCCCTGGCCATACAATGTTCTACCATAAACCTGGGCATACTGTCTGAGAAGATAGCGGGCTCCTCATCGGGCGATCTCATCACCTCCCGCACCTTTCATATACCCGGGGCATCGGGCTTCATGCTGCACGAGCGGAATGAAGAATCTGTACTATATTACCGGGAAGAAGAGGAGGCGGCATTCTTTGACGGGCCCGAGGAAATGGCAGCACAAGTGCAGCGCTACCTAGCCGATGGTGCGGCAAGGGAAAGCATAAGAATAGCCGGACACAAGAGGGCCATGGCAGAGCATTCGCTGGATGCGCGCGCGGCCTTCATCATCGATCATCTTTCTAAGCATTAACGCCCCGGCCACAATGGATAAGTACAAAAAGATCATTTACGACAACTACATCAGCAATCATAACAAGAACCTGTATGGCGAGATGTCGCTGGAACGTATAAAGGCATATGCCCCCGCGCTGAACCACTACTACTGCAGGCACCTGCCCGCCGACAAGCAGGCGCGTATACTGGACATAGGCTGCGGCGATGGCAACTTCGTATGGCATATACAGCAGCTGGGCTATGCGAACGCGGCAGGTATAGATGTATCGGCAGAGCAGATAGAGAAAGGCCGCAGTATGGGCATCAGGAACCTGCACTGTGGCGACCTTATCACCTTTCTTCGCGAAAGCAAGGACAAGTATGATGCCATAATAGCGAAGGATGTGATAGAGCACTTCACCCGCGATGAGGTCTTCGAGATACTGATAGAGATAAGCCGTGTACTACGAGAGGGAGGCACCTTCATCATGCAGGTGCCCAACGGACAGGGATTTTTCTATACCTCTATTTTCTACGGCGACTACACGCACGAGATGGCCTATACCGAAAGCTCCATTCGCCAGGTGATGCTGAACACGGGCTTCTCTGATGTGAGCTGCTACCCTACCGGGCCCGTACCGCACGGCCTTACTTCTACCGTTCGCTATGTGCTGTGGAAATTCATGGTGTGGAAGCTGAAATTCTGGAAGATGGTAGAGACCGGCAGCCCGCGCGGCATCTTCACACAGAACATCATAGGGGTGGCTCGTAAGTAGCGCCCTCACCGGCAGCCTGCTGCTGCATGAAATGCTCGTAAGCCGCACGCCAGCCTTTCCATTCCTCATCGGTACCCAGGGAAAAATTGTGAAACACCGTGATAAGCGTACTGCCGGTGCGCTGCAGTATGCGGCACATGGCATCGAGCTTTTCAAAGGCCTGCGCAGCAGTATGACCGGCCTCGTAATGGGCGGTGCTATCCATGAAACAGAAGGGGTGTATACGCAGTGTGGTAACAGCCTCATGCTCTATATCGTACCACAGGAAGGAGCTGCCCGTGCCTGCGCGAAAACCCAGGTGCGAGCCATAGCCCATACTATGATCGTCGGCTATATTGTTGTGCAGCAGCATGCGGTAGGTATGCGGCAGCACTGCGCGTATATAGTGCTGGCGCGATATGGTGGTGCTGCGCCCGGCCACCTGTTCCAGCGTAGACTTTTCGCGGTGCAGGGTATCGCCCTGCTGCGAATAGTAGGACGGGTGTATACCTATGCTGCCATCGCGCATCAGGTTCTTTATGATGCGCACCATGGCCGGGTGCGTGGGGTGTATGTTCTTATCGAACCGGGTAGTGCGTGTGGCAGACAGCACAAAGTAGAGCGGTGAGAAACCGTACTCCTTATGCAATTGCCGCAGCCAGCGAAAGGAGTCGTAGGGATCTTTCTGTTTTTTCTTCAGTACCTGTGTGCGCAGGCTTATCTGCCTGATGTCTATACGCAGCAGGGCGCGTATATAGGCGCCCGCTATGCGCCGTACACCCTTGTACAGGTGCGAGTAGGCCATGTCTATATCGTAGGTAGGACGAAAGGTGAAGGGCTGTGCCGGCAGGTCTTTCTTCCATGTCTCCTGCATCAGCAGGTATATGGCATGCGCCCATTCATCTACTACCGGCCTGTGCAGTATACCCTGCCTGTGCAGTATGCTGGCCGTAGCGGGGTAGCGCCCATGCTTATCGGGCGTGTAGGGGCCGTACTCTTCGTACCGCGACAGCAGGTAGAACATGGCCGACAGCGCATCGAACGGCAGGGTATACCCTTTATCGCCGGTGGCATAGAGGGTGGGTATATTGTGCCATGTGCCGGTGGCGGGGTCCTCGGCCGCTGTACCTGTACGCGTAAGCAGGCCCGCCGCAGGTATGGATATGCTGCCGGGAAGTGCTTCTCCGTAAGATATGATGCAGGCATGCCCTTCGGCATCGCGCCTGTTGTGTACCATACGATACCGTAGCTGCCATCGCTCCCTCATCAGCCAGTCCAGCACATATGCCAGGCGCGGGCTGCTATGGGGGCTATATACAACTATGGTTTCCATGCGCGTTTATTTAGTGTTTCGTTCTTTCCACATCTTGTTGAAGGAACGCTCTGCGAAATGCAGGCCGGAGCGGTGTTTTGCCCATGTGTCTTTGAACATGCTGTTCACCACCTTGTTCTTTATGCCGGTGCCTGCGGCATTCAGTATGGTGCGGCTGAGCATGGCACGCTCCCACAGGGCCCATACCACATGCTCTTTAAAGCCGTTGAGGTTCTGCTCTACCGCTATCTTGCGGTTCTCCAGCAGCATCTCGTGTATGTTTATCTTCAGCGGGCATACCTCTGTGCAATTGCCGCACAGGCTCGATGCATAGCTGAGGTGCTTGTACTCGTTCATGCCCGCCATATGTGGCGATACCACGCTGCCTATGGGGCCACTATAGGTAGTGCCATATGCATGCCCGCCTATGTTCTTGTACACCGGGCAGGCATTGAGGCAGGAGCCGCAGCGTATACAGTACATGCTTTCGCGCACCTCTTTGCGCAGCAGGCCGGTACGGCCATTGTCCAGCAGTATCACATACATCTCGTCGGGGCCATCGGTCTCCTTGTCCTTGCGGGGGCCGGTGAATATGCTGTTGTACACCGTTACCTGCTGGCCTGTGCCATAGGTGGCCAGCAACGGCCAGAACAGTGGCAGATCGTTGATGGATGGCAGCATCTTCTCTATGCCCACTATAGCTATGTGCGTGCGGGGGAAAGCGCTGCAGAGGCGGCCGTTGCCCTCGTTCTCGGTAACGCATACGCCACCCACATCGGCCAGCAGGAAGTTGCCGCCGGTGATGCCCACCTGTGCTGCCGTGTACTTGCTGCGCAGGTTGTGCCGTGCCACCATGGTTATCTCCGAAGGGGTGAGGTTGGGGTCGGTACCCAGCTTGTCGTGGAAAAGGCGTGCCACATCCTCCTTGCTCTTGTGCATGGCGGGCGTCACTATATGGTAGGGCGGTTCGCCATCGAGCTGCTGAATGTACTCGCCCAGGTCGGTCTCTACCGATGATATGCCGTTCTGCTCCAGGAAGTGATTGAGGTGTATCTCCTCGGTCACCATCGATTTGGCCTTTACCACCTGCGTGGTGTTCTTTTCGCGGCATATCTGCAGTATGGCCTGCTGTGCCTCTTCTATGGTCTCGGCCCATATGAGCCTGCCGCCATTGGCCGTGAATTTTTTCTCGAACTGCTCCAGGTATACATCCAGTTGTTCTATGGTCTTCCACTTTATGTTCTTGGCTTTCTGGCGGGCCAGTTCCAGCTCGGTGAACTGGCGCTTGCCTTTCACTACGCTGTCGTTGTACTTCTGTATGTTGAAAGCCACCTTGCGCTTGTGCTCAAGGTCGCCTGCTTTTACCTCGCTTTTCGCGAGAAATATGTTGTGCTGATCGGCCATTTATACAAAAAAATAAAAAGTACAGCGAAGGTACACACATGCTGCTATCTGTGCAGTGGCGCAGATACATATCGGAGGGGCTTATACAAACCTACAAAATATAATGAATTCCTGGTAGTGCCTGTGATATGGAAAATGATGAGGGGCATCACATAGGATCCACATCAAAAGCTACCTGCACACTTGTGTAGCCTTTGGTGGCTGTGATGTGCTGGCGCTGGGCCTTCAGGAAGGTGCGCAGGGAGTCTATGAGCTTATTATCGCGGGGGCATTTTATCCATATCTCGCGTATGTATAAGTTGCGCACACGCGGTATGATGGCAGGCCCCGGGCCTTGTACCACTATGCCCGGCACGGTGGCCAGGCCATCGGCCATCATCTGCGCGGCGGCGGCGGCCTTCTCTTCCTGCGCATGGCGAAAGAGTATGCGAATGATGCGGCTATAAGGGGGGTAGAAAAAATGCTCGCGGTTCTTTATCTCGTTGCGGTAAAAGGCGGCCACATCGTGGTCGCGCACCCACTTCAGCACGGGGTGCTGTGTGTTGTATGCCTGTATGAGCATGGTACCATTGCCATCGGCACGACCGGCACGACCGCTCACCTGCTCCATCAGTTGAAATGCCCGCTCGTTCACCCGGAAGTCGGGGAAGGTGAGCAGGCTGTCTGCACTGATGACACCCACAAGAGATACGGCCTCGAGGTCCAGCCCCTTTACCACCATCTGGGTACCTACCAGTATATCTACCTTGCGTTTCTCCAGCTTGCCAAAGAGCTCCGATATGCTGTTCTTCCCTCTCATGCTGTCCACATCCATGCGGGCCACACGGGCATCGGGGAAGGTCTGCTGTATCTCTTCCTCTATCTTCTGCGTGCCATAGGTCTTGCCGGCTATGCCCTCGCTGCCGCAGTAAGGGCAGGCATGCATCACCGGGGCCTTGAAGCCGCAGTAGTGGCAGTGCAGCTTATCGGTACTCTTATGATAGGTGAGCGACACATCGCAGTTGCGGCACTTGGGCGTCCACCCGCAACTGGTACACATCATGAAGGGCACATAGCCCCGCCTGTTCTGGAAGAGTATCACCTGCCGCCTTTGCTGCAGGGCGCTCTTTATGGCATCTATCAGCTCGGGGGTGAGCAGCTTTATACCGATGCCCTTTACCACCGCCAGCGACCGCGCATCTATCACCTGTATCTGTGGCAGGGCAGCGCCCTGGTAGCGTTCCTTCAGCGGCACATAGGCATACTTGGCCTGTTGCACATTGTATAGCGACTCTACCGATGGCGTGGCCGATCCCAGTATCACCCTGGCATTGTGCATGGCCGCCATGTATATGGCCGCATCCCGGGCATGGAAGCGCGGTGCGGGGTCGCGCTGCTTGTACGATGGGTCGTGTTCCTCGTCCACTATTATCAGGCCCACATCGCTATAGGGCAGCCACAGTGTCGATCGTGGCCCTGCCACCACCTTGTAGGTGCCACGGCGCACTTTCTCCCATATCTCTACCCGCTCGTTGTTGCTGAAGTGCGAGTGGTATACACCCAGCTCGCTACCAAAGTAGGAGAGCAGCCTGCGCACCAGTTGGGTAGTAAGGGCTATCTCCGGCAGCAGCAGTATGGCCTGCCTGCCTGCTGCCAGGCATTCCAGTATCTTGCTTACATAGAGCAGTGTTTTGCCACTGCCGGTAACACCGTGCAGCAGGCATACGTTCTTTTCTTCCAGCCCCTTGTTCAGGGCATCATAGGCGGCCTGCTGAGCGGAGGTAAAGGTTATCTCCTGCGCCGTGACCCCGGCATTATCGGGCAGGCGGTCCACATTCTGCTCCTGCACTATGAATATACCTTTATCGGTAAGGGCCTTTAGCTGCGCTGCCGATGCCTGCGCGCGCTCCAATAGCTCCTGCTGTTTTACTATGCCGTGCTGTTTCCTGTTCAGCTCGGTATAGGCCATCAGTAATTGTAACTGTTTGGGTGCGCGTGATAGCTGGTCGAAGAGCTTTACCAGTTCTTTTTCTTCGCTGTAAATGTCAGCCAGTCGTACCACCTTTTCGCGGCGGGGCTTGTAGTCGCTTTCCAGTGCCTCGTTTATGGCGACAGCCTCTTTTTCCAGCAGCTCGCTCAGGGCTGCGGCAAAGCCATAGGTGCCTACTATCTCGCGCAGCTCGCTTATCGTTAGCTCCTGGCGGCTTCGCAGTGCCTCGGCAGCCTTGTGGGCAGCATCGCTCCAGTCATATATTATGCTATCATCGCCGGCCCATTGCAGGCGGGTCTCGCCGGCCAGTTTCATGTGAGCAGGCAGTGCGGCCTGCATCACCTCGCCGGGCGCGGCCATATAGTAGTTGGCCACCCACCGCCAGAACTGCAGTTGCTTTTCGGTGACCACCGGCTGCTCATCTATGATGGCGCGTATAGGGCGCACCTGGTAGGCCTGTGGCTTTTCGTGGTGCAGGCGCTCTACTATGGCCGCGTACTGCTTGTTCTTGCCCAGCGCTACCTCTACCCGCATACCCACCCGTAGGCGGTGGTGCAGGTCTACAGGCACCCCATATGTGAGTACCTGTGGCAGGTTGAGCGGCAAAATAACATCGGCGAACATGGGCGTACAGCAAAGTAACTGCATTATGCCAGAGCAGCAAAGAACGGCTGCGCAACCTCGGCATATATCTTTACTTTTGTGGTCCAGATATATGATCCTTTCATTCGTAGTAGCGGTAGCAGATAATAATGCCATAGGCAGGAACAACGCATTGCCCTGGCATATGCCCAACGACCTGAAGTTCTTCAAGCGCACCACCATGGGCAAACCCGTGATAATGGGACGCAAGACCTACGACTCTATGGGCAAGCCACTGCCCGGCAGGCTGAACGTAGTACTATCGGGCCAGAAGGACCTGCAACTGCCCGAGGGGGTACTGCTTTTCCACCACATAAAAGATGCCATTGCCCACCTGGAGACCATGAACGTGGAAGAGGCCTGCATAATAGGCGGTGGCCGCATATTTGAAGAGACCATGCCGGTGGCCGACAAGATGTATATAACCCGCATACACACCACCGTTCCCGATGCCGATGTGTTCTTCCCCGATGTGGACCACACCCACTGGAAGCTGACCTGGAGCGAGCACCACAATGCCGATGAGAAGAACCCCCACGACCACACCTTTGAGCTATACGAGCGCATAGAGCTATGAGCCTGCATGCCATTGCACAACGTCTGCGATACATGATGGTGGCAAAGGGCCGCCATGGTACGCACTCGCCCTTTGTATATGCCTTTGTAGAAAATGTGACGCAGAGCCCGCATACGGCAGCCCTGCCCGGCAGCAAGTACGAACGGTTGCTGATGCGCATTCGCGAACACTATGGCTGCCCGGTGATATTGCTGACGGGTGAGCCCGCTGCATGGGGCAAGCAGGTAACGCAGCATTTACCTGCATTGCAGGCAGGCAGCATGATAGCCGTACCCGGTATACACGATACCGCTGCACATACACATGCATGGGATGCGCTATGCGCAAATGCCGGAGTAAGTATGAGCATAGACCTCTACGGTATGGGCCTGCTGATAAGCAAGCCCGAATTCAAAGAGAAACAGCATTTTGTGGTGAGCTACTGAGCCCGGGGGATGCTCATATTTTATCTTTTCTCTAAGGATGGCGAACGATAATAAATCCTACATTTGAGACCGCTCGAAAATGGCTGTGCTTACTCATATATTGAAAGTAGCCTCACTGGCGCTGTTGTTTACTGCAACGGCCGGTGCAACGCATGCGCAGAGCGCAGATGAGGCACGCAAGCTGGCTGTAGAAAAGAACTACGACAAGGCCCTGCCTATATATGAGGAGCTTTACAAAAAAGCGCCCGATTCGTTCTATGACGAATACCTGGATGTGCTCTTCGAGGCGGGCAAGTTCAAGGTGGCAGAGAAGATAGTGGAGAAAAAGGCGGCACTAGCGCCCAAATGGCCACCCGACCCCAACATGAACATGGACCTGGGGCAGGTATATGAGAAAGCGGGCAAACCCGACAAGGCCAAAGTGCAGTACGACAGTGTGCTGCGCATGATAAACGGGGACGACATCTTTACCAACAATATAGCCAAGGCGTTCTCTGAGATAGGGCATGACGACTATGCCGTACTCACCTATGAGACCGCATTGCAGCGCCTGGGCCACCCGCCCATGTATGGCAGGCAACTGGCCATGCTGTACAACAAGCTGGGTAATGTGGACAGGGCCGTAGATGCGCTGCTGCGCGGCGGGCCAAGTGTTTTCACCACGGCCGATAATGCCAAAGAACTGCTGCTGGAAATGATAGGCGCCGATACCAAAAAGCTGCAACTGGTACAGAAGGCCATCATAAAAAAGCTGAACCAGGAACCTGAGAATACTTACTATGGCGAGATACTGACATGGGTGTACACGCAAAAGGACGACTGGGATGGCGCACTGATACAGATACAGGCCATAGACGAGCGCAACCGCGAGAACGGCAAGCGCATAATGGACCTGGCGCGCACGGCAGTGGCCGCAAATAAATATGAGATAGCCGACAAAGCATTTGACGATATAATAGCCAAGGGCAAAGACCAGCCATATTATATGCTGGCACGCAGCGAAAAGCTGACGGCTGCGCTGGAACGCCTGCAGGATAACAATGAGCGCAAACCCGAGGATGTGGCCGCGCTGGCCGCACTGTACGACAGCTTTATGGTGCAGTACCCCAAGTACTATACACAACTCACGGCATCGGAATATGCCAGGCTGCATGCCGAGTATGGCAATAATGTAAAACGCGCCATAGAGATACTGAAACGCGCCATAGCCGAACCCGACACCCGCCGCAATATGATGGGCATCTTCAAGCTGCAACTGGGCGACTATTACCTGCTGCAGGGGCGCATGTGGGATGCCTCGCTCACATACAGCCAGGTAGATAAGGACTTTAAACAGGATGTGATGGGCGAGGATGCCCGCTTTCGCAATGCGCGGCTGGCCTACTATATGGGCGACTTCGAGCTGGCACAGAAGCAACTGGGCATACTGAAGTCGGGCACTTCCAACCTCATATCGAACGATGCGATAGACCTGTCGGTACTGATAACCGAAAATGTGGAGGACAGCAATACCGTACCGCTGCACAGGTTCGCCTATGCAGGGCTGCTGCTGTTCCAGAACAAGGACAAGGAGGCAGAAGCATTGGTGGACAGTATCTCTACAGCCTTTCCCAAGCATCCGCTGAACGACGACCTGGTGATGATGCGTGCACGCATAGCCGTGAAGCACCACGAGTATACCCGTGCGCTGGAGCACCTGAAAACAGTGGTGGACAAGTATGGCAAGGATGTACTGGGCGATGATGCCGTATACATGACGGCCGAGATATACTACAACTACCTGCACCAGCCGCAGGAGGCCAGGAAGCACTACGAACAACTGATAATAGACTATCCCGGCAGCACATGGGTGCAGACGGCCCGCCAGCGGCTGAACGAGATGAAGGCCCAAGGTATACAGTAATGTGTCCCTGCATCGGCTATACTACACAGCACTAACAACTTTCCCCCCTTTACCCAAAAGAAAAACGACCGGTACCCCGGTCGTCAGATAAAGTAAGTTATTTTATTTGTGTTCCTCCTGTACTTCGTACTATCTACGTTCCCAGCGAGAAGATGAAGGCCGCTATGAAGCCGCCCGGCGAGCCGAACTTGGCTACCGACGAGCCCAGCTTAGAAAGCTGAGTTCCCGATAGTTGTTCATATTTCCTCGATGTCATCGATATCGAATATCCCAGTTGCAGGGTTATACGGTTACGGTTGTGCCCTACATACCAGCTGCGGTAGCCTGCGGCAAAAACATTGCTCTGTGGCAGGTACCTCAGTGTCACCACCTCGTCCGTACCATTCACCGTCTGGAACCTCGCCGAATACTCAGGTATACCTGTGCTGTAGCTATAGCCGCCGCCAAAGGCCCAGCCGGTATGGCATGGTCTCAGGTGGCATTTTATACCACCATAGAATTTTGTACCCCAGGTAGACAGCAGCCCTATACCCCCATGCACCGACACATCGCTTATGAAGTGGTAATCAAGCCCTGCGCCCAGCAGCCCGCCATTGTTGTTGATGCCCGTGCTCAGGTCTACCAGCAGCTTCGGGCAGCGTGCCTGTTTCTTTATGCGATAGTTGGGGTCGGTGACCACATGGTCGTCCTGCGCTTTTGCACAGGCAAAGGCCAGAAGCGCCACCACAAGCAGGACCTGTCTTTTCATAAGGTACGGTTTTCTCACCCAAATATATATAATATTCCGGTCCACCACACAGTTATGTACGCTAATGCCCGTTGGCCGGGCCATTACATATTGCTCAGGTCCAGCAGCATGGCGCGTGCGCGCTCATTGCCGGGGTGCTTCTGCAGCAGGTGCTCTACCCGGGTCCGGGCCTTGTCATACTGGTTATTGGTATAGTGCCACACGGCCAGGTTCAGCAGGTTCTGTTCATGGTCGGGGTCATTGGCATTGGCACGCATCAGGTACTCATATGCCATAGTGCCATTGCCCTGCTGCATGTATATGTAGCCCATATTGGTATTGGCGCTCACATGCCCCGGTGCCTCTTTCAGTACAAAGCCGAATACCTGCTGCGCCTCCTGCAGCCTGTTCAGCGCCAGCAGGCAGGTGCCATATTTGTTGTTGAAGTCCAGCGCATGCGGCCATATCTCTGTGGCGCGCTTGTACCATGGCAGGGCCTTGTCTGCCGCTCCTACCTGAAAGTAGGACTCGCCTATCCTGTATGCCGTCCACGCATCGGCTATAGCCGCCGGCTGCATGGCTGCGGCATACCCGGTCACCTTTGCATGATCCTCCAGCAGGTAGTAGGCGCGTATCAGGTCGCGGTTCTGTTTTTTTCCTGCTTCCTCTGTGGGCTGCATGCCCAGGTACTTCAGTGCCGAGTCCAGCAGCCCGCGCGATGGCGCATACCGCTCGTAGAACTCCATGTAGCCCCTTGCCACCGTTATGGCATCCGGTTTATCATTATTATAGCACTTCATGCCCAGGAAGGCCGTTATCTTCTTTGCCTCCTCTGCCGGTACGGGCCTGCTGCGTATGTAGTGGTCGGTCACGGCCACATGGGGTATGTCTATGCTGCCGTTTCGGGGCATATGGCAGGTCACGCAGTCGTCCTTCTTTGCCATGCGTGCCTGCATGGTCTCCTTACATTCTGCTTTGCCACTGCCGGTATGGCATCCCTGGCAGGCCGCCAGGTATTGCGTCCTCGGGGTGAATTTCACGCTCACATGCGGCTTGTGACAGGTGATGCAGCTCATCTTCCCCGACGAGACATAGCAGTCGCTCTTTTTCATCCTTTCCACATGCGATGCCATTATCATCTTGTCCTGCGCCCCCTCATACTCAGGCATGAACACGTTCATCACCTCCGACAGCCGCATACCCGGCCTGAAGTCGAAGAAGGTCTTGCCATCGTTCAGCACGGCTATGCCCTGCAGGTGGCAGCGCTGGCACACATTGTTCTGCAGCTCTGTGCTCAGCCTGCGGGGGTTCACTATGGTATGGTCGGGCGTTTTCGATGTATCTACCGGCGGGCTGCTCTGCCGCGCCGCTACATGCAGGCTGCCCGGTCCGTGGCAGCGCTCGCAGTCTATGCCGTGCATCACCTGCGTATACTTGTTCTCGCTGCCCGCTACAAAACCCGGCAGCGCATTGTGGCACGTCATGCACTCTAGCTGTATCATGCGGCGAAAGCGGCTGCTGGCGCCCTTCTCAAAGCCCGGCGCCATGTCCCACTTATGCTTTTGTGTGTAGAAGGTGATGGGCGCCTGGTACAGGTAGCCGTTCACATCAAAGATGTGCGAGTTGGTATGCTGCCCCGATCCCACCACATGGTCTACCCGCTGCACCAGCTTGTGTACCGTGTCCCTGCCCTGCAGGCGGTATTCCATTATGTAAAAGGTATCACCCCTCCAGTAGGGCTTGTAGTAATAGTCCAGCGCGGTATCATACACTATGGCATGTGCGGGCGCAAAGTCGGCCGCCGACTTTTCTCGCGTAGCCAGCCCGAACGACTGCCCCATACCCGTCTGCATAAAGGTCTCGTACACGCCCGGGTGGCAGCCCCGGCACACATCCATGCCCACATAGCGGGCAGAGGTATCGTAGACATTCAGCCAGGCCGATGTGGGGTGCTCGTCTTCTGCTGTGCCCTGCCCATTGCTACCCGGCGATGTGCAAAAGAAGGCAGGCAATGTCATAGCGAACAATGCAAGTACCAACAACGCCTTTCTCAACGACCGGGCCGACATAAGTGTTCAAAATTAGAGAATGTAGGGCAATGTGGGGAATACTGAGGGCGTTGTAAACGCCGGGCCGGTGCATCCTCGTTTGGAAACGAGGACGAGTGGGGGAAAGGAATAGGATGTAACATGATGTACATTCGTCTGCATATCATAGTACGTTGCGCTACACATCATGTATATCTTTTGGTCTTCGCAATAACATCCTTCCGAACTTTACTGTGGTGATGGGGCTTCTTTAGCTTGCGTACCGAATCCGTTGCCTCATCATTAGGTATGGTCAGGATTTAAGTATTGTCACGCATCTTTAAAGACAAGAAAAATATTCTTTTACAATGTTTTCTTTTAAAAATATGTTATATTTGTACTCGATAATGACTAAGAAATCTAGCTGGAAAGTTTGGTGGATAATGCGATGGAAAGAATTTCAACACTTCTTTGCATCTGGGTTTCCATATATAGTGTTGATTATTGGATTTGTTTTTCTTGTTCTTGGTAATTTACACTGGATTAAATCAACTAGAATAAATGATTTAGTTATTAAATTAGGAGAATTAGGACTGGGTGCTGGCATTTTCACATTTATGATGAAGTCTTTTCAGTACACTAATGTATTTAAAGAGGAACTTATAAAAGTGATTTCTACAACACAGTACTTAGCAAATCGGAAAGACTTATCGGACTATTGGGCAAAAGTCTCAAGAGTTCTATTTGAAGATAAATTTCCCGATATCAGCCATCGACTTTTAGAAGACATAAGAAAGTTTTATTTGCCAACAAATTCCATAATGTATTATGAAGGGACGGAACACACTATTGAAATACTTTTAGATAATGAGTTAACAGGGGAATGTCGTTTAAAACGGAAATTTAAATTAAAAGCTATTCCGGAACATTCAAATTGTGAACATTTTTACACATTTGGAATATCTATTCCCGCTGCATATATCGGGGCAGCCACTTTCGCAACTAAGGTGTATGTTAATGGACAAATAAAATTGGAAACAGCTCTACGACAAAAAGAAGATTTTGTTGCCAAGGATGGTAACTTTGGAAAGGAATTTTCAGTGGAGCTTTTTGGAGAGCAAGAGTATGATATAAAACGGGAAGAAGAGGTAAGCTATAACATATACAACGATAACATATTATTCTTTCAGAGTAATAAAATTCTTAAAGGGTTAACTGTGAATTTGCATTATCCAAAAGATAAGCTTACTATTGAGTTTAAAAAATGCGGTACTTTAGCCAAATATAATTCTGATGAAAACATTACAGCTAATTCGGCACGGTTTGTGTACGATGGATTAATATACCCAGAACAGGGCTACTATATTAATATACGAAAGAAATGACTCACTTAAAATTGGACTAACATGAAAAACAGCTTAATTGGAGGAAACGGATAGTCGAAACCAATTATTAACTTCGAAAAACTTAGCCCCAATAGGGGCTTTTTTATTTTAACAAGTGCGGATAGAACGCTTGGCACCTTCAATATCCTTCAGCAGTTTTTTCTCTTCAGAACTCATATGACCTGCATTTTGGAACGATCTATGACCTCTCGCAGGTATGGGTTACGGATGGTCTTTTCGGTAACAAGGTCGACAGGCCTTTTCAGCAGTGTTTCAAGGTCGTCGGCAAGGGCAAAATAATTGTCGGAGTATGTAGTATAATGCATACTATCGGGAAACCTGATGATAAGGTCTACATCGCTGTCTGCGGTCATGGTGCCTTTTGCAGCGCTACCGAACAGATAGGCCCTTTCCACCCCATACCTGAGCATGAGTTGTTTTATCGCAGGCAAATGCTGTTCTATTACCTTGTCCATTGCCCTAAAATTAACGAAAAATAGTTTGCCGCCTACTGCATCAACGGCGTAGGCCGTATGTCCACCACCTTTACCTGTAGGCGGGTGGTGCCGTTGTATTCGTTCTCTTCTATGTTGTAGAGCATATCGAAGGGGCCGTTCTTCACATGTGGAAAGCGGTCGCCTATGCCAAAGCCTATGCCCTCTATGATGGGGCCATTGTGCTGGTGGGCCACTATGCGTATGTGTGCATCGCGGATAAGCTGTGATGAACCCTGGTGATCGTAGAGGCCGCGCGTGAGGAACACGGGCTTCATGTTGAAGGGCCCAAAGGGCTCGAACTGGCGAATGAGGTTGTAGAAGGTCTGCTTTACGAGGGTGAGGGGTATCTCGGCATCTATCTCTATCTCGGGCACACGCTGCTCCTGTGTGATGGTGGCGGCAACGGTGGCCTCGAAACGGTCTATGAATTCGTTCACGCGCTCTTCGGGCATGGTCATACCGGCGGCAAAGAAATGGCCGCCATAGTTATCCAGCAGGTCGCGGCATTCATGTATGGCCTCGTAAATGTTGAAGCCCGATACCGAGCGGGCAGAGCCTGTGGCCTTGCCATTGGCGCTGGTGAGCACTATGGTGGGGCGGTAATAATGATCGATAAGGCGGGAAGCTACTATACCTACCACACCCTTGTGCCAGTGCGGGCGATAGAGGACGGTGGAGTGCCGGGCGGCAGCAGTATCATCATCGTTGAGGATGGATAGCGCCTCTTCTGTAATGTTCTTGTCTATCTCCCTGCGGTCATCGTTGTCGGAATGCAGAATGGCCGCAAGTTCTATTATCTTATCGTGGTCGGTCTCGGTGAAGAACTCGACGGCCTTCTTTGCATCGTCCATACGGCCGGCGGCATTGACACGGGGGCCTATGACGAAGACGAGATCGGATATGGTGAGTGCGCGCTGTACCCCGCCCAGCTCTTTGAGCACGGCAATGGCCTGGCAGGGCGACTCGTTGATCTGCTTCATGCCATAGAAGGCCAGTATGCGGTTCTCGCCATCTATGGGCACTATATCGGCAGCTATGCTGGTGGCCACAAGATCGAGGTAGTGATATACCTGTTCCATAGGTCGCCCGAACCTCGTAGCCAGCGCCGATATGAGTTTGAACCCTATACCGCAGCCGCTGAGCTCTTTGTAGGGGTAGGTACAGTCGGCCTGCTTGGGGTTCAGTATAGCGTAGGCCGGTGGCAGGTGAGCATCGGGCAGGTGGTGATCGCAGACAATGACATCTATACCCAGCGACCGGGCATAGTCTATCATCTCGGTAGACTTGATACCACAGTCGAGGGTGATCATGAGGGTGTAGCCATTGCTATGGGCATGGTCTATACCCTGGCGCGATATGCCATAACCCTCGCGGTAGCGGTGAGGTATGTAGTAGGAGACCTCGCCCTTATACAACTCTTTGAGGAAACTGTACACCACCGATACTGCAGTAGTGCCATCCACATCGTAGTCGCCATATACCATTATGCGCTCGTGCCAGTCTATGGCCTCGGCTATGCGGTCTACGGCTTTTTTCATGCCCTTCATCAGGAAGGGATCGTGCAGGTGGGAGAGCTCGGGGCGGAAGAAGAGACGGGCGCTTTCGAAATCGGTGATGCCACGCACGGCGAGCAGCCGGCATATGGCCGGTTGTACCTGCAGCTCGTTGTAGAGCCTGCTCACCACTTGCTCATCAGCAGGCTTTATCGTCCACCTCTTCTCTGTACCCATTATCCGAAATCCAGTTGCTGCACCGCCTTGTGATAGTCGGCCACCCAATGACCGATCCTGTCGCAGAAACTATCGTGTGCTATGTTGTCAAAAAAGTCTCCCTCGGCCATTACCTGCTCCAGCAGGCGGTCTTGCGCCTGTATGCACTGTATGGCAGTGCTGTAGGGTATATGGCTGAACGATACCATTTCGTAAACGGATATGAATTGGTGTGGGTAGCGTGTACCCAGCTCTTTCTCTATCTTCTTGCGCTGCAGGAAGCGGGGGTCGGCCACTTTGTCGCGCATCTCTACAAAGTTGGTGAGGGCGAGGGATGCCACGGCATCGCCATTGGGCTTGCGCAGGCGCTCGTATGCGGGCAGTATAGTGGCCCAGTCATCGCCATGCCTGTCCATAAGGCCCGACAGAACTGTACAATCCTCGAAACCCGCATTCATACCCTGGCCGTAGAACGGTACTATGGCGTGGGCAGCATCGCCTATGAGGGCGCTGCGGTCCTTGTAATGCCATGGGAATATATGCGTAGTAATGAGGGAAGATGTAGGATTGGCAAAGAAATCGTGGATGAGGGTGGGCATGAGAGCCTTGGCATCGGCGAACTGCTCGTCAAAGAGCTTGTGTACATCGGCCTCGGTCTGCAGCTTGCTGAAAGATACTTCCCCCTCGAACGGCATGAACATGGTACAGGTAAAGGTGCCATCGGTATTGGGCAGGGCTATCATCATGTACTTGCCACGCGGCCATATGTGCAGGGCGTTCTTTTCCATGAGCCATTCGCCATTGGCGCCGGGCAGTATGGCCAGTTCTTTATAGCCGTACTCCAGGTAGTGCTGCGAGCTGTTCACCCTATCCATATGGGTGTAGCTGGCACGAAGGGCCGAGAATGCACCATCGGCGCCAAAGAGCAGATCGGTGGTGACAACATGCTCCTCGCCATTGTGCGCGAGGCGCAGGGCATTGTTGGGCACATCTACCTGGGTGCAGCGGTGCTCAAAATGTATGTTCACGCCATTCTCCTCGGCAAGGGTCATGAGCTTTTTATTGAGCTCGCCCCGGCTCACGGAGTATATGGCCTCGTTGTTCTTGCTGTATGGCTGAAATGCCGTCTGGCCATCGGGCTGGTGCAGGTACCGGCCATACATGGGTATGGCTATGGGCTCCATCTCGGCACGGAGGCCGGCAAGGTCCAGGGCCTTCCAGCCGCGTGCGCTCATGGCCAGGTTTATGGACTTGCCCGCGCTCATATGGGCGGCCCGCATATCGGGGCGGCGCTCATACAGGGTTACGTCATGGCCCCTTTTGCGGAGTATGATAGCCAGTAGCGAGCCTACCAGGCCTGCGCCGAGTATAGTTACATTGCGAGACATAAATAAAGCGAAGTGTGTAAAAATAGCCTGTTATGGCCAAAAAGTAAGTGAGTTTGGTCAGGTATGTGAGTAAATAGGTGGCCGTAGCGTGTAAAATGAGGCGGAAGTGACAAAGCTCAGAACGAGATAAGGGAGGGACGGCTATCTACTTCCAGCACAGAGGACTGGTGGAAACGTTCGCAGTATGCTTTTCTTATATGATCGATACGATCGGTAGCGGCAGCATCTTTTTTGCATATGATGGTGACCACCCTTGACCGCTCACGGGTGATAGCGCCATCTTTTTCGCGCCACTGGCCATATGCATTAGTAATGGTAAGCCCATCGGGAAAGGCGGGAGTGATGTACTCATTGACAAAGGCACTCCATTTGCGCCCCGGTATTTTTTTACCATGATCGCTGAGGCCAAAGAAAAGCTCTACCCGCGTATAGGTGGTGTCCTGCGCGGCCAGGCCTGTGTAAAAGCATATGGCAACGAGCAGCAAAAAATATCTCATGGCAGCGAATTATTTGACATAGATGTATGTGCAGTAGCGCATAGGCCGAAAGTATCGACATTTTCTTATTTTTGCATATAAATGCTGCCGAATGATACCAGAAAGAAAATTGAAAATATCGTTTCAGGAATTATCCTTAATGGGTGCGAAGGTCATTGCGCAGCAATCAGAAACGAACTATGCAGCCGCTTTGCAACAAGTAGAGTGGTTAAAACAGGTTTCGAAAGTAACATCCTCGTTAAAAAAGAACAGGCAGACCTTATAGAAGCCTATTGTACCGAACACCGGTGCTGGTTTGAGAATGTTCCCAATGCCAACAGATACCTGACGCGCGGCGGCGAGGCCAGGGTCTACCTTTCGGATGACAACAGGCATGTTATAAAGCTAAATGACGCAGTATATTATGCAACATGGCTCGAGTTTCTGAATAGCATACTTCTACACAACCTCATTTTTACAAATACACAGTATCGCCTGTTGGGTTTCATAAAAGAGGAAGGCATTCTATATGCGGCCTTGGAGCAAATATATATTGCTGCCACTGCACAGGCAGACATAAATGATATCAGAAGTTTCCTGGAGTTCAATGGATTCGGTCATGTACGCAGGAACGACTATGCAAATGACGATCTTGGGCTAATACTTGAAGACATGCATGATGAAAATGTGTTAGTGAACTCGGACATGCTATTCTTTATAGACTCGGTTTTTTATACAGTTGCTCCTTTGCGGCCAGCCCAATGACCCTTGCACCGGGATATGTGTATGCGGGATATGTGTATGAAAATTATCACCGAAATTATTTGCACTAATGCGCTGATCAGTGGATGGCCTACTGACTACCGCATCATTTGATATATGTATAGGTACAGTATATCATAGGATTGAGGAAGTAGCCGCCTTTGCGCTGTGCGGCGGGGTCATCATAATACTCCCATTGGTCGCTGAAGGGGGCGCGGCTGTAGGTGCAGGAGGGTTTGCCATAGTCGGCGGTGATGCCTACTACCTGCCCATTGAAGCCCACTACTTCGGCATGCTGCTCTGAGGCCAGTGCGCTCATGGTATTGCCGAAGCCGGATACCCACTCTACCGATACAAAAAGGCCTTTGCCTACGGGTATGTACTTGCTGCGCAGGTCTACCCGTACCCATGAATTGCCTTTGCGGGCATGGACCACAACATTGCTATCGGTGACCTCGCGGCCGGGCAGGGAGTCGTATTCGTATACATGTACCCTGAAGTAGCTGGTGGGAGCGCCCTCACCGGTGATGTATACATATACATCCCGCAGGGTGGCATCGTACTGGCCGGTATCGGCGGTGAGGAGTATGGCGGTCTCGGCACCGTACTTACGGAAGAGGTCGCCGTCCTTCGATAATTTTCGTTTGCTTCTGCCCAGGATACCGTTGCGCACCTTGCCCTCGCGGGGCTTTACCTGCACGGCCCGCAGGGTGGTGGCCTTGGGGCGAAGCTGTATGGTGAGGGAGTCTGCCGGGAGGGTGGCGGTATGCAGTACCTGCTCTTCGTAGCCCATACAGAAAACGGCAAGGGTGCGGATGATGGCGGTATCGCCACTGAACGCGAAATAGCCATTGGCATCGGTATATACGCCCTCATGCCGCTCGCGGGCCTCTATGACGGCAAAGGGAATGCCGTTGTGCTTATCGTCCACCACGCGGCCACGGAAGGCGCGCGTTTGCGCGGCGCATGTGCACGCGATAACAATGGAAAGCAGTAACAGCAGAGACCTCATGACGGGTCAAAAATAGGCCCAATAAGCTGCCCGCCCAAGGTGCGGGTGGTTTTTTAACGTAAGTGGGGGGAACAAGCGGTTTTGTGGGGGGGTCGTAAACAATCGGCGTTCGTTTTCGTATTTTTGTAAAAAGAGAATTATGGGGGCCATCGTCATAAACAGTGAGAATGCCAGGAATTTAAAACTGCTTGCTGCCCTCGCCGAGCAATTGGGGGAGCGAGTAAGCCGACTATCGCCATCGCAGATAGAGGATATGCAACTGGGCAAACTGATGAAAAAAGAAAAAACGGGGAAGACAGTTGACAGAAAAGAGATATTCAAACATCTTGAACGCTAATGAAAGTAATTTTCGACCAGAGCTTTCATAAGCGACTTATAAAAATAGATGACAAGACACTGCTGGAAAAGATAAAGAAGGTAATTCTCAACGTAGAAAGTGCCGAAGGTATTCAGCAAATACACAGCATAAAAAAGATGGAAGGGTTCAAGACGTACTACCGAATACGGGTAGGGGACTTCCGCATAGGTCTTGAAATAAAGAAGGACACGGTACTTTTCATCACTATTGCCAACAGGAAAGAGATATACAAGATATTTCCCTGACCTGGCACTATTCATTGCACATTCCCACATTAATGCGACCTTTGCGGGCGATATAGCTAAAAAAATGCCTGCAAAATTCTACGAACAGGATGTACGATCGGGATTGAAGGACAAGCGAAAGCTGTCTGCCTTCCTCGATGCTGTGGTGGCACGCTACAGGCCCGATGTAAAAAAGGCACAGCTTACCTATATCTTCTGCAGTGATGAACACCTGCTGCAGATGAACCGGCAATTCCTGGACCATGATACCTTTACCGATATCATCACCTTCGACCTGAGCGAGGAGGATAACAAGATAATAGGCGAGATATACATAAGCACCGACAGGATAGCCGATAATGCTGCGAAATATAAAGTGCCTGTGGCCGATGAGCTGCACAGGGTGATATTTCATGGGGCGTTGCACCTGTGCGGTTTCAAGGACAAAAAAGAGGCAGACAAAAAAGTGATGCGCCAGAAAGAGGACGAATGCCTGGCGGCCTATAAGAAAGAGACAGACAAATGAACATAGAGATACTATACGAGGATGATGACCTGCTGGTGGCCAGCAAGCCTGCCGGTATGCTGGTGGTGCCTGACCGTTTCAATAACGCGCTGCCATCGCTGAACAAGGCACTGGAAAAACAGGTGGGTATGAAGATGTGGGTGGTACACCGCCTGGACAGGGAGACGAGCGGCGTGATATGTTTTGCGAAGCACGAGCAGTCGCACCGTTATTTGTCCATACTCTTCCAGGAGCGCGATGTGAACAAGTATTATGCCGGCCTGGTGAAGGGCGTAGTGGTGCCTGAGCAGGGCCGTATAGAGAACTACCTTGCCGAGCACCCCGCCAACAATGGCACCATGATGGTGGCCCGCAAGGGCAAGCTGGCCGTGACCGACTACAGGGTGGCAGAGCAGTGGCCGCTGTATGCCCTCATGCAATTCCAGATACATACCGGGCGCACGCACCAGATACGCGTGCATATGCGGTCTATAGGCCACCCGCTGGTGTGCGACGACCTGTATGGCGATGGCAAACCCTTTATGCTGTCGGAGATAAAGCGCAAATACCGCCTGTCGGACAAGGAAGAGGCCGAGAGGCCGCTACTGAGCAGGCTGGCGCTGCATGCATACAAGCTGGAATTTCAGAAAGAAGATGGCACGCATATAGTGGCCGAGGCCGAGCTGCCCAAGGATATAGCAGCCTGCGTGAAGCAGCTGAACAAATGGTGCCCACCTGCTGATAAGATGTAACCCGATAAACCCTGTAAGAAAAATGAGAAACATATTCACAAGCGTGCTGCTGCTGATAGCATGTACCGCATGGGCTGGCGAGGGCGACCCTGCCATGAAGAAGATGTATGACCGCTACCATGGCAAATGGCACAGCTCGCTGCGATTTGTGCAGGAAACGAAAAGGTACAGGAACGACAGCCTTATCAGTACGTCTACCTGGTACGAGACGATAGTGTACCCGCGCATGTTCCGTATTGACCTGGGCGTGCCTGATAGTGGCAATTGCGTGATATACCGCAACGATTCGGCCTACATCTTCAGAACGCACAGACTGGTGCGCGGCCGGGTAGATACGAACGATCTGCTCTTTATGCTGGGCGGCATGTACTTTGCCGGTTCTTATGACGAAGTGGTAAGCCGCTATGCCGTGATGGGCTATGATGTGCGCAAGGGCTACGAGGCAGAGCACAATGGCAAGGCCGTATATGTGGTGGGCACTGCGAACGCACAAGAGAAAGGCAACCAGATATGGATAGACAAGAAGCGGATGAGGGTGGTGAAATTCGTGAAATATAGCGGCAAGGAAAAGGAGGAGGGCGTTTTTGAGGACCATAAGAAGATAGGCAAGGGCTGGTGCGAGACCGAGGTGACCTTTTACATAAACGGCAAGCTGCAACAAAGGGAATACTACCGGAATATAGTGGCCGGCAAGGAATATGACCCCGTACTGTTCTCGCCCGCGACACCATGGAAATACCATTGGTACAAACCTTGACACAACTATAACAGGTGGGTGTACTGACCTGCGACCATACATTGCGCTTTTATGTACCTTTGCGCCATGCGGCGCATAGCTTCCGTTCTCTTACGTTCGTTCCTGCAGGGCCTTATCCTGCTTAGTCCTATTGTCCTTACCGGTTATTTGCTGTACACCATATTCAACAGCGTAGATGGGCTGGTACCCTCTATGCCCAGGGGCTGGGGCTTTCTCATCATCATAGTCACAGTGACGGTGATAGGCTACCTGGGCACACGCTTCTTTGTGGGGCGGTGGCTGTTCGATTCGTTCTCTTATGTGATGACGCATACGCCGGGCATTAAGTATATATACTCATCCATACGCGATGTGGTGAGCTCTTTCGTGGGCGACAAGAAACGCTTCAACCGCCCGGTATGGGTACGCGTGAACATGAGCCCCGAGATATGGCGCATAGGCTTTCTGACGCAGGACGATATGGAGCCGCTGGGCATGAAGGGCAAGGTGGCCGTGTACATGCCACACGCCTATGCCATATCTGGCTGGGTGATACTGGTGGATGGCAGCAATGTAAAGACGGTAGAGGACATGACCGCAGGCGAGGCAATGAAATTTGCGGTGAGCGGCGGTATCACCACAGTAGAAGAGGCCGAGCATGAAAAGAAAAATTAACTTCAATGCAGGGCCGGCCACACTGCCGGAACCCGTACTGCAAGAGCTGGCAAAGGCCACACTGCAGTATGGCAAGACAGGCACAAGCGTGCTGGAGCTGCAGCACAGGGGCAGCGCATTTGGCGAGATACTGGAGGAATGCAATGCCCTGGTACACGAGCTATGCGGCATAGGCCCCGAATACGAGGTGATATGGCTGCATGGCGGTGGCAGGCTGCAGTTCTGCATGATACCAATGAATTTTTTGCCTGAGGGAAAAGTGGCTGCCTATATAGATAGCGGGCAGTGGGCACACGAGGCCATGCAGTATGCGGCCTACTATGGCGACACGAAGATAGTGGCATCATCGCGGGAGAGTGGTTATGCGCATTTGCCCCAGTGGCCTGCAAGGCTGCCAGCAAAAGCCGCCTACCTGCACCTCACCACCAACAATACCATATACGGCACACAATGGCATGATATACCTGCATGCAGCAAGCCGCTGATAGCCGATATGAGCAGCGATATACTGAGCCGCAGGCACGACCATAGCAGGTATGCCATGTTCTATGCGGCTGCGCAGAAGAACCTGGGTGTGCCCGGTGTGGCGCTGGCCGTGGTGCATAAGGATATGCTGCGGAAAGCCGCGCGGCCACTGCCGCCCATGCTCAGCTATAAGGCACAGGCAGCGGAACGCTCTGTGGTGAATACGGCCAATGTGCCGGGTATATATACGGCTCTGCTGATGCTGCGCTGGACAAAACAACGCGGTATAGCAGCCATAGAAAAGGAGAACACGGCCAAGGCCGAACTACTATACGGACAATTGGACAAGAGCAGGATATTCGTGCCGAGGGTGAGCGAAAAGGCACACCGCAGCCAAATGAACGTATGCTTTACCACCAATGATATGGCACACGAGCAGCCCTTCCTGGATATGTGTGCGCGGCACAACATCATAGGCATAAAGGGGCACAGGTACACAGGCGGCTTCAGGGTGTCTATGTACAATGCGGTATCGCTGGCAGATGTGGCGGCACTGGTAGATGTGATGCGCGAGTTCGAGGACCTCTCCCCCAGCCCTCTCCTTCGGAGAGGGAGGTAAATAGTATGCATAATTAGAGATCGTAGGCCATGCCTTCCATTCCTATCACAACATTGGGAAAGATAGTTGCAGCCTCTTCGCGGAAGGGTTCCAGTTCCTTGTATTTCGATGAGAAATGCCCTAGCAGCAGGGTGCGTGCATTGGCCTTTTGTGCCAGCGTGGCGGCCTGTATGGCAGTACTGTGATGGCGCATAGCGGCGCGGGCTGCGTCCTGGTGAAGGTAAGTCGCCTCGTGGTATATGCCATCGGCGCCCTGTATAAGGGGCAGAAAACTTTCGGTATATACGGTATCGGAGCAGTAGGCATACTTTTTGGGCGCAGGGCCATCGGCGGTCACCCATGCATTCTTTACCACTGTGCCATCGGGCATAGTGTGGTCCTCGCCACGCTTCAGGGCCTCGAAATATTCTGGCGCTATGCCGTATTCCTTACATCTGTCGGGCAGTATCCTGCGGCCGCGTGTCTTAGTGGTCACCAGGAAGCCATGACACTCTATACCATGCTGCAGTGGGAAGCAGGTAACGGAGAAAACATCGGTATCTGCTATCACTTCGGTACCGGCAGGCAGTGGGTGAAAATGCAGTTCGTAGCACAGGCGGGTATCGGCCACGGCCAGTATTGCATCGATAATGGGCCTGAGGCCTGCAGGGGCATAGAGGTGCAGCGGCGCTATGCGGCCCAGCAGGCTCATGCTGTTGATGAGGCCGGGCAGGCCGAAGTAATGATCGCCATGAAGATGGCTGATGAAGATGTGGTGTACGTTCTTCCATTTCACACCATAGCGCTGCATCTGTAGCTGGGTGCCCTCGCCGCAATCCAGCAGCAGCACCTCGCCAAATACGGTGACGGTCTGCGCAGAGGGGTGGCGGCCAAAAGCGGGTAAAGCGGAATTGTTGCCGAGTATGGTGACTCTCATCTGAACAAATTTAAACAAGAAGGGCCACAGATGAAAGAGGGGCGGAAGAAGAGACCGCTACAGGAAGAACGACCCTTACTTTATATAGCAGAAAGTGAAACCTACACAGGCATATGCCCCCCTGAGGTAGAGCCCCGGCCGCATACCTATTTCGTAGAAGCCACCGATAGTACCGGGGCTGCGGCGCGACATAGCGCGGCCGCCTACACGGAAACCCAGTGCACCTGTGCGAAAGCTGCCGGGAGCATTGGGGACGATGGGGTATTCTTTATTGGCCACCTGCAGCGGATCGAACCGGGTATCGCCGAAGATGACATCGGCATATAGCTCGCGGTAGAAAGCAATGTGCCTGCCTTTTCCCTCGAAGGTATCAACATTGCTGCTCACCATGATATTGATGTTGCGTATGCGGTTGAAGCCAACATAGTAACCCTTGGTGTAGCTATTGGTGTAATAATGCCCTGTGAATTTGGTGCCATCCTCGGTATACAGCTCCCCGGGTACGCTGGGACGCAGGAGGTCGCCATTCATATCGGCAGATACGGGCGTATTGTTGTAGTAGAGACCTGCGCGTACAGCAAGTATGCGCCTGCACGGGTACTTTGCCCTCAGGTAGCGTATGGCCGTATGCGGAGAGCCATCCTCGTTGAATTCGTCGTACACGCCGAGGGTCACCTTTTTCCACACCTCTCCCCTCCTATCCAGGAAGTGTATGCGGGCGCCTATGTTGGCGCCTACATGTGGCACCAGTACGTTCTTGCTCCTGTTCTTCTCCTCGGCAAAATTCTGCTGTACGCTGTAGTAGGTACCTTTTATATTACCGGTGAAGGAAGCATAACGAGGCAGAAAGTAATCGGCATTGACACCGGTAGACAGGCGGCCGGGATCGGTGACACCGGTCTCCAGGTCGGCAAGGCGCAGCTCGGCTATCATCTTCAGCTTTTTGCCCTTGTTCTTCCTGATGTACACATCCACCCCATCGCGGGTAAAGATGGTATCCACCTTGCCCTTAGCATATGTGATACCCGGCTGGGCCATCAGGCATAGAGGCAGGCATATCTTGGTGAGTATTTTGCGCATCAGAGGGGTAGCTTGTGATAATTGCGCAAAACTAAATAAAACATATCAAAGAAGGACAAATAATATAAGCGCAACAATATCACGCTTCAATGCTGTGCGCCAGCGTTGCAGGAGAAAAAATAGGGTCTACAGAGAGGTTATAGGCTCATAGCAGAAAAGGAAGATGGTATCAGTTCTTTAATGTTATCTCTTTGGCAGTGATGAGGGTCACCGATGTAAAGCCCGTACCATCGCCATCGTAGGCATCAAGGCTCATATTTTTCTGCCTGCGCAGCGATAGCGTAAGCTTGCCGGGGGCAATGAGCTGCAGGTCTTCGGCAGTGATGATGGCCTTTGCGCCGGATACCTCTATCTCGTTGCTGGCATTGAGCGATGTATCGGTAGTACTGCGGCCGGCCACGCCCACATACATGCGCTCACCTGTGGCCAGTGCAGGCCCTTCCCACACAAAGGTATAGCCTGTGCTTTTGCTGATGTCTGCGGCCAACGTGGCAGGGAAGGACACATCGCCTATATCTGACAACTGCGTGGTATTGACGATGGCCTTGCCGTTCTTTGTAAGTACGGCATTGATGTCCTGCAGGCCGGCGAACTGCCATGTGTACAGGGTGCGGTCGAAGGGATCGGAGGTGGCGCCGGTACGGCCGTTCATGGTAACGGAAGAGCCATTGGCAAGCATGACCCGCGCGCCGCCTGCAGAGCGCACACGGAAATAGGCCGATACATATGTGGCATCGTCCGTCTTGCTGAAGGTGATGTTGTAGTTCTGGTGATAGGGAACATCCTCCTTCAGGTCGTTAGAGTCGACCCGGGTGCAGCCCGGTAGCAGGAAGAGGATGGTGACCCATATGCATGTACATGTAAGCAGCGTTCTCATGGTCTCGGAATATTAAGTACAAAGACAAGCGCAAAGTATGTGCCAGCGGTGGCGCATTGGGCAGAGTGCATGTCGGTTCTTTGGCAATGGCCTGCATTTTTTGTGAATGGTGTAACGCAAGCGCACTTTTCGGGGTCGTATAAAGGACGCATCTGTTAGAATAATGCAAATCACCCGCGGCGGGTGAACGCGCACAGCAGGGGTGCAGATACTTTTGGATGGTCAACAGCAACATCATGTACACACTCATTCGCACGCTCTTCCCCGCCCTCATCATCATAGGTCTTTCTGCCGCTGTAAGCCGCGCCGGTAGCGTATCTGGCAAGATAACGAACGAGGCAGGGCAGCCGGTATCGCTGGCCAGTGTACTACTGCTGCGGGCTACCGATTCGGTACTGGCAAAGACAGAGCTGACCGACGAAAAGGGGGAGTACCATCTCACCCTTATTGCCGATGGCTCTTATATACTAAGGGTGAACATGATGGGATATGAGGAGTATGCATCGGCCCCTATTACCATTGGCAGCAGCGATGTACCCATGCCCGACATAAAGCTGCACACCAGGGCCACCGAGCTGAAAGAAGTGGCCGTGCGCACCCAGAAACCCTTTGTAGAGGTGCGTGCCGACAAGCTGGTGGTGAACGTAGAGGGCAGTATAGTGAGCACAGGCAGCACGGCGCTGGAAGTACTGGCACGGTCGCCGGGGGTAACGGTGGACAACAACGACAACATAAGCCTGAAGGGCAAGCAGGGCGTGAACGTGATGATAAATGGCAAGATACAGCCTATATCGGGGCAGGACCTGGCCAATATGCTGAAGAGCATGTCATCGAACGCTATAGAGAGCATAGAGCTGATAAGCAACCCATCGGCAAAGTATGATGCGGCAGGTACGGCAGGCATCATCAATATAAAGCTGAAGCGCGACAAGAAGATAGGGCTGAACGGCAGCGTGAACGGCACCTATGGACAGGGCATATACGGCAAGACCAACTGGGGCTTCAACATGAACTACAGGAACAAGAAGGTGAACCTGTTTGCCAACTACAATGGCAGCTACCGCGAGGGCTTCAACCACCTGACGCTGGACAGGAACTTCTTCGAGGGCGGGCAGTTCGCCAGCGCGTATATACAGGACAATAACTACCTGTACAAGATAGGATCGAACTCGGGCAACATAGGCATGGACTACAGCCTGTCGGCAAAGACCACGATAGGCTGCGCGTTCAACGGCGACCAGACAGATTTTCTGCGGGAGGGCTATAACTACTCCCTGGTGAAAGATGCCGACAGGCCCGATATGCCCAGGCATTTCATAACCGAGAACCGCGCACCCAACATATGGGGCAGCCGCACCGCCAACCTGAACCTGCGCCACACCTTTGACAGCGGGGGCAAAAGCCTGACGGTAGATGCCGACTATGCGGCATACCCCAGCAGCGGCACGCAAGACTTTACCACTACCTACTACAATGATGTAGCGGGTGATACACGGCCCATAGCAGCGCCGGTGATACTGAACGGCGACCTGCGCGGGATGACACAGATACGATCGGGCAAGGTGGACCATACCCGCACACTGCCCGGGAAGATAAACATGGAGGTAGGTGCGAAGACGAGCTTTGTGACATCGGATAACGACCTGCGCTTCTATGACCTGAGCAGCGGCAAGCGTGTAGAAGACGCGGGACGTACCAATCACTTTGTATACAACGAGAACATAAACGCGGGCTATGTGAACCTGAGCAAGGAGTATGACAAATGGAGCACACAACTGGGCCTGCGCACCGAGCAGACCATAGCTGACGGGCATGCCACTACGCTAAAGGGAGATTCTACATTCACACGCAGGTATATGCAGCTCTTCCCCAGCTTTGCCGTGCAGCGCCACCTGAACAAGAAGAACGACCTGGGCGTGACACTGAGCAGGCGCATAGAACGCCCCAACTACGATCAACTGAACCCATCGGCCTACTACCTGGACCCTACTACCTTCAAGCAGGGATACCCATACCTGATACCTGCCCTGTCGTACTCGGCAGAGCTATCGTGGGTACACGACCAGAAGTTCATCACCAACCTGAACTATACGCGTACAGCACACCCCATAACAGAGGTGATACAGCCCAGCCCCACCGAAGCGCGTGTGACCATACAGACACAGAAGAACCTGAAGAGCATGCAGTACTTCGGGGTGAACGGATCGTACCAGGTAAAGGTGACGCGCTGGTGGAACAATACCACCAATGCCAACGTATACTATGCCCACTATACGGGCGACATAGCAGGCACCAACCTGAGCGCAGGCCGCGTGACCTTTGACGCGAACAGCAGCAACAGCTTCCTGCTGCCCAAGGACTGGAGCGCAGAGGTGAGCGGCTTTTACCAGGCGCCGCAGCTATATGGCTATATGAGCCTGCGCCCTACATGGATGCTTAACGTAGGCATACAGAAGAACCTGCTGGAGAAACGCGCAACGCTGCGCCTGAACGCTACCGATATCTTCTGGCGCGGCTACCCACGCGCCACATCCACCTATGTGGACTACCGCGAGTCGTTCGTAGCACAGAGAGATACAAGACAAGTGACCATGTCATTCACCTACCGCTTTGGCAAGCGTACGGTACCACCAACTATGCGCCACAGAGGTGGCGCAGAAGATGAGAAACGCCGAGCAGGCAATGCCACCGGCTAGAACAACAACGCACCATTCTTCCCGCCTCTATATATTAGCAAGTGAAAGCTGTATCTGTTACAGCGCAGCCATCCGGAGCCCCCCTATCCCGGATGGTTTTCCTTTTAACCTCTCCCTAGGAGAGGGAGGTGGGATCTGTATCGCTGTATGCTTACAGGTCTTTGATAAAAGCAAAGAGGCTACCGTGTGGCAGCCTCTTTAGTATCTGTTCCCTATGCTCTGTTAGAGCGCAGCAAGTGTGACCTGTATCCTTTTCAGGGTCTCGCCCTTGCCTATCAGGGCCGCTATGGCAAAGACGCCGGGGCCGTATTTGCCACCTACCAGCATGATGCGGAAGGGCAGCATCAGGTCGCCCTTCTTCATACCGTGCTGCTGCACATGCTCGTTGAAGGAGGCCTCGATAGTGGGTTCGTCCCACGCATCGAGCGTGGCCAGGACATCAGCCCAGGTGGTGAAGAAAAGTTGCTTCTGGTCGTTCCACTTATCGGCTATGGCGGCCTTCTCTATCAATTCAGGTGTGCGGAAGAAGAAGTGCCCCTGGGCCCATACATCGGGTAGCAGGGTGCAGCGTTCCTTTATCATGGGTATCACTGTAAGCAGGGTATTCATATCCCAGTTGCCGGGGCCCATTTCCTTATCCATATAAGGGGCGACGAGCTGTGCCAGCGCAGCGGTATCCATCTGCTGCATGTACTGGTGGTTGAACCACTTGGCCTTATCGAAATCGAACTTGGCGCCGCCCTTGTGTACACGCTCTATAGAGAACTTGCTGATGAGCTCGGGCATAGAGAATATCTCCTGCCCGCTGCCATCGTTCCAGCCCAGCATGGCCAGCATGTTCACAAATGCCTGTGGTATGAAACCTATTTCGCGGAAGCCCGATGTGAGCTCGCCGGTCTTGGGGTCGTTCCAGTTCATGGCAAAAACGGGGAAGCCCAGCCTGTCGCCATCGCGCTTGCTCAGCTTGCCATTGCCATCAGGCTTCAGTATCAGGGGCAGGTGCGCCCAGCGGGGCATCTTGTCCTTCCAGCCCAGGTACTCCCACAGCAGCACATGTACGGGCGCGCTGGGCAGCCATTCCTGTCCACGGAAGGCATGCGTTATCTCCATCAGGTGATCGTCCACCACCACGGCAAGGTGATAGGTAGGCATACCATCGGCCTTCAGCAGTACCTTATCGTCACTGAGGGAGCTTTCGAATGACATATCGCCGCATATCATATCGCTGAGGTGTACGGTCACATTCTCGGGCATCTTTATGCGCACCACATAGGGCGTACCGCTCTCTATAAGCTCCCATGTCTCGGCATCGGAGAGCGTGAGGGAGTTGCGCATCTTCATACGGGTGCTGCTATCGTACTGGGCAGGGGTATGCTCGTCCTTGCGCAGGTCGTGGCGCATTTTTTCCAGGTCCTCGGGCGTATCGAACGCATAGTATGCATGGCCCGATGCTATGAGCTGCTTGGCATATTTGTGATACAGCTCCTTGCGCTCGCTCTGGCGGTAGGGCGTATGAGGGCCGCCCTTTACAGGGCTTTCATCGGGCGAGAGGCCGCACCACTCCAGGCAATCGATGATGTACTGCTCTGCGCCGGGCACATAGCGGTTCTGGTCGGTGTCTTCTATACGCAGCACGAAGGTGCCGCCATGGGCCTTTGCGAAGAGGTAGTTGTATAATACAGTGCGCACGCCACCCAGGTGCAAGCCACCCGTGGGGCTAGGCGCGAAACGTACTCTGACTTTCATGGGCCAAAAATAGTCTGAAAAAGGGAATTCTTATTTGACAGCACCTAATGCGGCCTTATATACACGCAGGCAGCGTTCGCGGGCCATATCGTGCTGTACTATGGGGCGGGCATAGGTAAGCTGGTCGTACTCGGGGACCCAGCGTTCCACATACTCCATCCGGGGGTCGAATTTCTGCGTTTGCAAGTGGGGATTGAACACCCTGAAATAAGGGGCCGCATCGCAGCCGCAACCTGCGGCCCACTGCCAGTTGCCATTGTTGGCGGCAAGGTCATAGTCCAGCAGCTTTTCGGCAAAGTATGCCTCGCCCCAGCGCCAGTCTATAAGCAGGTCTTTGGTGAGGAAGCTGGCCACTATCATGCGTACTCGGTTGTGCATATGGCCGGTCTCGTTCAGCTCGCGCATACCGGCATCTACTATGGGGTAGCCTGTTTCCCCTTTGCACCATAGGGCGAACTCCTGCTCATTGTTGCGCCACTGTATGTTGTCATATTCCTTTTTGAAAGAGCCGTTGACCACATGGGGGAAGTGCCAGAGGATGGCCATATAGAACTCGCGCCATATGAGCTCGTTGAGCAGTATGGGGTTCAGGTGCTGTGCCTGCAAGGCCATTTGTCGCACGCTTACGGTACCGAAACGAAGGTGTACCCCGAGGCGGGTAGTGCCATTGATAGCCGGCAGATCGCGGGTGGTATCGTAAGTAGCGGCTATGCCGGCATCCAGCGCGGGTGGTACTGCATGGTAAGGTGCGGGCAGGAAACCTATCTGCTGCAGCGAGGGTATGGGATATGGGGCGCAGCGAAGCAAGTTGCCAAAGTATTTTTCTGTAGGGTATGAACGAAGATAAAAGTCATTCAGACGTTCCTTCCACCGCCTGCTGTAGGGAGTGTAGACTGTATAGGGTTCGCCATTGTCCTTCAGTACCTCGCTACGCTCGAAGATGGTCTGGTCTTTGAAAGTATGGAAGCTGATGCCCAGCGTATGCAGGAACGCGGCCACATCGCTATCGCGGCGAATAGCAGATGGTTCGTGATCGTGGTTGGCATAGACGGCCCTTATACTGTGCTGCGTGACGAGTGCGCGGAATGCATCCAGCGGGGAACAATGGAATACCTGTAACGTACTGCCCATAGCTACCAGTTTCTGCTGCATGCCTGTGAGGGCATCGTGTATGAACTGTAACCGCCGGTCCTGTCTGTCGGGAAGGGTATCGAGTATATCGGTATCGAAAATGAAAATGGGTAACACTGGCAGGCCGGAGCGGAGCGCATGGTAAAGGCCTGCATTGTCGTGCAGGCGAAGATCGCGGCGGAACCAGAATATGGAAACGGGAGGCATGAATGTAAAGATAAGGCAGAGGTAGTGCAGTATAATTCTTACTTATAGGCTATTAGGGAGCAGTGTATGCGGAAGCGCCGCTACATTGTGGTAACTTTACATAAATAGGATGGATATGCGCAGATCCAGAATTGTTGTGACCCTTCTGTGCGCCCTGCTGCTGGCAGCATGCAGCAATGCGCAGAACAAGACCCAAAAGAGAACAGATATGACAGAACAGACGAACAAGAACCCGTACTACTCGCGCACGGATACCGGCCACCTGAACGTGAGCAACGAGGAGTGGAAAAAGATACTATCGCCCGATGTATACCGCATAGCGCGACAGGCAGGCACAGAGTATGCCTTCTCGGGCAAGTACTGGAAGACCGATGTAAAGGGCACCTACTACTGCGTGGTATGCGGCAACCCGCTCTTTCGCTCCACGGCAAAATTTTCGAGCACATGTGGCTGGCCCAGCTTTTATGAGCCCCTGCGGCCCAACAGTGTGATATACCTGGAGGACAACTCGCACGGGATGGAGCGTACCGAGGTGCGCTGCGGCCGCTGCGACTCGCACCTGGGGCATATATTCGACGATGGACCTGCGCCAACGTACAAGCGCTTCTGCATGAACTCGGCCGTGCTGGACTTTGACCCTGACAAGCAATGACGCGATAAAATATAGGCGAATGGCATACTGGTACAGTATGCCATTCGTGCTTTTGAAGCGCTATAATGTAGCGCATGAGTGAGCGCGTTATATCTCTTTAACTATTGCATCTCAGGTCAGATATTATGCATAATTTTGATGTCCCATATACTTTCAGATATGAATAAGATAAGAAAAGCGGCAGGTATGCTACTGATGACGGCCCTGCTGTATGCACCTGCATTGCAGGCCAAAGACAATGGCGGCGTACACCAATGGACCACCGCGAAGTCGGGAGGGTATAGCTACAAATATGTGGCCGGCGATGCCACGAAGACCCGGTTCTACGAGCTGAAGAACGGAATGACCGTGATACTGAGCCCGGTGAACAAGGAGCCGCGCATGCACTTTTACATAGCGGTGAAAGCAGGCAGCAAGACCGACCCGGCAACACATACGGGGCTGGCGCACTACCTGGAGCATATGATGTTCAAGGGTACTACGGCATATGGCACGAAGGACTGGAAGAAAGAGCAGCCCTACATATCGAAGATAACCCACCTGTACGAGGAGTATAACAAGACAACGGACGAGGCCAAGCGCACGGCTATATACAAGCGCATAGATTCGATATCGGGCGAGGCTGCGAAGCTGGCCATAGCCAATGAGTACGACAAGATGATGGGAGCCATAGGCGTGAAGGGCACGAATGCCTTTACCTCCTTCGAGCAGACGGTGTATACCGAGGATGTACCTGCCAATGCGGTAGATAAATTCCTGAAGGTGCAGGCGGAACGTTTTCGCGACCCGGTGTTCCGCATTTTCCATACCGAGCTGGAAGCCGTGTACGAGGAGAAGAACATAAGCCTGGACAACGACAATGAGAAGGTATACGAGGTGGCGCTGGCAGAGCTCTTCCGCAACCACAACTATGGCAGGCAGACCACCATAGGCACTGTGGAGCACCTGAAGAACCCATCGCTGGTAGAGATACGCAAGTACTACAACAAGTACTATGTACCTAACAATATGGGCATCATCGTATCGGGCGACTTTGACCCCGATGTGATGATAAAAAAGATAGACGACCACTTCTCTTACATGCAGCAGGCAGATGTGCCGAAGTATACCTTCAGCCCCGAGCAGCCTATAACCGCGCCTATAGTAAAGGATGTATACGGGCCCGATGCCGAGTATGCCACCATCAGCTACCGCATGCCGGGCATACACGACAAAGATGCGCTGCTGGCCGACCTGGTAGGCAAGGTGCTGACCAATGGCCGCGCCGGCCTCATAGACCTGAACCTGGTGAAGAAGCAGAAGCTGCTGAGGGCATCGGCCTATACTGACATACTGATAGACCATGGCTATATGGTACTGCAGGGCAATGCCACCATGGGCCAGAGCCTGGAAGATGTACGAACACTGATGCTGGGCGAGATAGAGAACCTGAGGAAGGGCAATTTTGACGAAGAACTGCTTACATCCATCATCAATAATGCGAAGAAGACGCTGATGCAGCAGAACGAGAAGTATGACACACGCGCCTATGCACTGATGGCCGTATTCACATCAGAGGACGACTGGAGGAACAATGTGACATATGCCGAACGTCTGTCGAAACTGACGAAGGCAGATATAGTGGCCTTTGCCAACAAGTACCTGAACGATAACTATGTAGTAGTGTACAAGCGCAAGGGCGAGGACAAGAACGTGGTGAAGGTGCCGAAGCCTGCCATAACCCCTGTAGAAACGAACAGGGACGCACAGTCGGCCTTTGTGAAGATGGTGGTGAACACCCCCACAGATGCTATAAAGCCCGTATGGATCGATTATAACAAAGACATGCAGCGTGGCAGTGTAGGCCCTGCCGAGATACTGTATGTACACAATGCCGACAATGACCTCTTCCGCATGAGCTACAGGTACAAGATAGGCACACGCAGCGAGCGCAGGCTGGCAGTGCTGGCACAGTACATACAGTTCCTGGGTACGAACAGCAAGAGTGCAGAGGATATATCGAAAGAGTTCTACAAGCTGGCCTGTAACTATGGTATGCGCGTAGATGCCGACCACACCACCATAACGCTGGAAGGGCTGCAGGAGAACTTTGACAAGGCCGTAGCGCTGCTGGAAGACCTGATGGCCAACTGCAAGGTAGATGAAGAGGCACTGGCATCGCTGAAAGCGCGTATGACCAAGGCGCGTGCCGATGCCCGCAGCAACAAGAATATGATAATGCAGGGGCTGGTGAACTATGCCCGCTATGGCGAAAAGAACCCCTTCAACAATGTACTGTCCGAAGATGAGCTGAACCAGCTATCGGGCGCATGGATGGTAGATATGATGCACCGGCTATCGGGTATCAGTCACCGCATCATTTACTATGGTCCCGCATCTATGACCACGCTCACTACATCTATGAAGGCGGCACACAAGCTGCCGGGCATGTTCACCGCAGCGCCGGAGCCTGTGCAGTTCAGCTTCAGAGAGCAGAAGGACAACGAGGTGCTTTTTGCCGACTACGATATGGTGCAGAGCGAGATACGCTGGGTGCGCAATGTGCCCGGCTATGAGCCCGGGCAGCAGCCGGTGATAGACCTGTTCAACAACTACTTTGGCGGCAATATGGGCGCACTGGTCTTCCAGACCATAAGGGAAAGCAAGGCGCTGGCCTATGCCACCAATGCCTATGTAGGCCTGCCGCAGAAGAAGGAGGATCCCTACATGGTATCGGCCTATGTGGGGTGCCAAGCCGATAAATTCAATGAATCGGTGACGGCGATGAACGAGCTGCTGAACGACCTGCCCTCAGTGCAGAATAGTATAAGCACGGCAAAAGAGTCCCTGAAAAAAGAACTGGAGACAGAGCGCATAATGCAGGACGATATAATAGCCAACTACCTGATAGCCGAGCAACGCGGCGTGCAAGACGACATACGCAAGCTGGTGTACCAGGCAACTGACAAGATGAACTATGACGACCTGAAAAAATTCCACGCGGCCAACCTGGCCGCCAAGCCATATACCTATTGTATAGTGGCCTCGGAAAAAAAGGTGAGCGCAGACGACATGAAGAAGTGCGGCCCTGTAAGGAAACTGACACTGAAGGAGATATTCGGGTACTGATAGTGTGACGATGTGGGGAATGTGAGGGAATGCGATAATGTGGGGAATGCGATAAAGTATATAACAAGCAAGGGCGGCTGTAATGAGCCGCCCTTGCTTGTGTATGTGTAGTTGTATCTATACGGAAGAGAACTGCCGCAGGAAGCGCACATCGTTCTGCGAATAGAGGCGAAGGTCATTGACCTGGAATTTTATCTGCGTGATGCGCTCTACACCCATACCGAAGGCAAAGCCCGAGTATACCTCGGGGTCTATATCGAAGTTGCGCAGCAGCTCGGGGTGTACCATGCCGCAGCCCAGTATCTCTACCCAGCCGCTATGTTTGCACAGGTTGCAGCCGTTGCCACCGCATACCGTGCAGGATATATCCATCTCGGCGCTGGGCTCGGTAAAGGGGAAGTAGGACGGGCGGAAGCGCACCTTGGTATCGGGGCCGAACATCTCGGTAACGAAGTGGTAAAGCGTTTGCTTCAGATCGGCGAAGGATACGTTCTTATCTACATAGAGGCCCTCGCACTGGTGAAAGAAGCAGTGGGCGCGGGCAGATATGGTCTCGTTCCGGTATACACGGCCGGGGCATATCACACGCACGGGCAGCGGCTGTGTCTCCAGTATGCGCGCCTGTACCGATGATGTATGTGTACGCAGCACCAGGTCGGGGTTCTGCTGCACATAAAAGGTGTCCTGCATGTCGCGGGCGGTGTGATGCTCGGGCATGTTCAGCGAGGTGAAGTTGTGCCAGTCGTCCTCTATCTCGGGGCCGGTGGCCACACTGAAACCCAGCTTCTCGAAGATGGATACTATCTCATTCTCTACCATGCGCAGCGGGTGGCGTGTACCGGCAGGCATGGGATAGCCCGGCAGGCTGATGTCGCCTTTGCGGTCGCTCTCCTTGCCTGCATTGCCCATATGGGCATACCGCTCGTAGTGGGCCTCGGCCAGCTGGCGAAAGGCATTGAGCATAATGCCCGCCTCCTTGCGCTCTTCGGCGGGCACGTTCTTCATTTCGCCTGCCAGCGCCTTCACTATACCCTTTGCGCCAAGGAAGCGTATGCGGTACTGCTCAAGGTCTGCCGCGTTGGCGGGGGTGAATGCGTTTATCTCCTGCTCGAAAGCCTGTATCTGTTCCTGTAATGATGGCATGGGCGCAAAGATATTGGAAATGGGAATAAGGAGCCCCACCCGGCCTCCCCCAAGGGGAGGAGATGGGATGTGACCGTACTTGTGGTAGCCCGCTATGGCGCATAACGACATAAGAATTCCATTTTTCTACACCATTTAGCTACGCCGCTACGCGATAAAAATGTTAATATTTTGTCTATGTGGATCTTTTAAAATGGTGTATCTATAATTTCGTGTACAACACACTAAATACTATTCTATGCCGCGCAGGAAGCTGATAAAAAGGACCATACTATTCGCAGGTGTATCTGCGGTAGCGATAGCTGCCCTGCAGAGCGATATGAACTATATGCAGCTACCGCATGAGCGGGAACTGAGCTTTGTGTCTTATGGCAAGACGGTGTACAAGACCATTCCCTGCTCTGACAGCGCTACCGAGCTGATAGGCTTTGAGCTGCATAAGAAATACATACGCACCGGCAATACCACGCGTACAGAGTACAATGTAGTGATGCGCGACCTGGACCCGCGAGTAGACACCTACAAGACCTACTGCCACGATATAATAGCCGACCTGAGCGAGGAGATAAAGAACGACCCTTCCTTTGCCATAAATGTGTTCGACAGTTTTGAGGCATACAGCTTCTATGCCGAGGAGGCAATAGGCCGCGATGCGGACGAGCACCTGCTGGCAGAGCACCTGGTGGCCACCTACGAAATGCCCATCTACGGAGACGAGCGTGAGCCTGTACTTACCTACTACCCATATGCGGGTACCATGCTACGCGAGACCGGCAGCTATAACTGATCTTCTGCAAGATATTTATGACATTGCATATAGCTATGCGGCCACAGGCTGCACGGCTGCGTTTACGGCCACTATCCATTGGCGGAAGAGGCGAGCCTCTATGCGGCATACATCGGCAGCTATCCTTTCCCATTCGGGGTGGAAGGTGACCAGCATGCGCTGCATCTCTTCCAGGTGGCCTTCTTCCTCAGCTATTATAGACTTCACGTTCACCTTGCTGCGGTGACGAGAGAGGGCATCCTGGTATATGCCATAGAGCATATCGGCCCGCACCTCTATAGAGTAGGTGACCAGCAGGTAGGCGCCATGCATCATAGCGCGGCCCTGCAGGCCCATATGCTCTTTCAGGTAGCGGCAGGCCTCTACATCCAGCCTGTTCAGATACTGGTAGCTCTCTACCGGGGCTATAAGGTAGGGATATGTATAATCGGGGCAGGCGCTGGCATCCAGCTTGCCTATCAGTTTTTTCAGGTAGTAGGCATGGCGCGCCTCTTCGGCCGCATGCTTCAGCACTATGATACCTGTATGCACGGGGTCTTCGTAGCGGGCTATCTTGCGGGCGCCGGTATTTTCCATCATAGACAGGCTATTGAGCCATTTGGCATGCAGTGCATTGTCCTGCACTATCCTGTCGGTCACTTCTGCAAGTAATGTGTTCAATTCCATTCGTGAGGCAAATTTAGCGCCTTATGGGCAAGAAAGGTCACAGGCGTGTTATGTAAGCGATATTCGATACTTATAGCTTTATGGTATTGCTGGCCTCGCTCTCGTTCGATAGGCGATCGAGCGCGGTGACCACATAGATGGCGCTTTTGCGGCTTTCGGTGACCTTGTATGTACGCTCCTGCTGTATGGACAGGATACGGTCGGTACGCTCCAGGTCTACCTGCTCATTGGCGCCGAAGCGGTATACCACATAGCGCAGGCGCTCCTTATCGTGGCCGGGCACCTGCCATTCCAGCATATTGCCGGTGTTCTTTACCACGGGTGCGGCGGGGGCTTTATCATCAAGCCAGGGCATGGGCGGCACCAGGGCGGGGTATTTGCTGTGGCCCTCGCGCAGGCTGTCCATGATGGGGGCTTTTATCTTTTCGAAGCAGGAAGAGCTGTAGAACGAATAGCCGGAATTGGGGCAGCGCTGCCTGATGTCGCGCAGTTGCCACAGCAGCTCATTGGCACTGGCCCATGGGCCGCTCTTGGCGGTGGTCATGCGGTAGAGGCCCAGGCCATAGTATACATGGCGCTTGTAGCAGTGCTCGTACCACCAGGGCTGCAGCACAGAGAAAGGCGCGGCCTTGTGATCGTGCTCCCAGTATAGCTGGGGCATCATATAGTCTACCCAGCCTTTTTGCAGCCACATCAGCACATCGGCATACAGGTCGTCGTAGGTGGTCTGGCCGCCACGGGTGTCAGAGCCTTCGGGGTCCTTGCTTTTATTGCGCCATACGCCGAAGGGGCTTATGCCCAGCTTCATCCATGGTTTCTCGTTCTTGATGCTGGTATTGAGCAGCGATATGAAGCGGCTCACATTGTCGCGGCGCCAGTCCTCCTTGTCGGTGCCCTTGCCATAGCGGGCATAGCTCTTCGTATCGGCGAACTGCTGGCCGGGCACACGGTAGGGGTAGAAATAATCGTCCAGATGCACGGCATCTATGTCGTAGCGTTTCACCACGTCCATTATCACATCTATCACATATTCGCGGGCCTCGGGTATACCGGGATCCACATAAGATTTGCCGCCATAGGCTATTATCCAGTCCTTATGGGTGTGGGTGACATGCGTTTGGGGGTTGGGGTTCTTCTTGCTGTCCATAAGGGCGCGGAAGGGATTGAACCATGCATGGAACTCCATATTGCGCTTATGAGCCTCTTCTATCATGAAGATGAGGGGGTCGTAATAGGGAAATGGTGGCTCGCCCTGCCTGCCGGTGAGGTAGTGGCTCCAGGGTTCTTTTTTGGATGCATAGAGGGCATCGCTCACGGGGCGTATCTGCACTATGACGGCATTACAGCCTACAGAGCGCAGCATATCTAGCTGGCGAATGAACTGTTGCTGCTGCTCTACTGCGGCAAGCCCGGGCTTGGACGGCCAGTCTATATTGGCCACAGAGGCGATCCAGGCGGCGCGGAACTCGCGCTTGGGCGATTGAGCAGAACCGATATGGAACAACAGGCAGAATGCTGCGAGCAAAGACGAAAAACGCACCATGATGTAGCAAGGAGTTGTGACGTGTGAAAGTACCACATTCGGCACAATTTGCGATCAGATCGTTAATGAAAAGATCTGTACCGGCGATACTGCAATATCTTACCGGCACTTCGCACCCACATAACAAAAAAGGCATACCGGATGGGTATGCCTTTCATTATATCGGCTCTTTTCAGAGCACAGGTAGTAGTTTAGTTGTTGGGGGTAGCGGTAACGTAGCTGGCAGAGATAACGCCATTCACGAAACGCACACCGGCCAGAGATTCTATGGTATTGATGTCCACCTTGTGGTTGGCCAGGTTATCCTTGGGGTTGTAAGGCTCTATGTTGTGGAACTGGTAGCACAGGTATTCGTCGGTGCTGGGTATGTATATCACCTTCCAGCACCACTCAGGCACTATCACGTTGTGGTTGTAACCTATCACCCAGTTGCGGCCTACAGTACCCGAAAATACTTTTACCTTTTTGTATTTTTTGGCCTTCAGTATCTCTTTTTCGTGCAGTTTTTCCCACAGCGACTTGTAGAGATTGGCAGGCATTGGCATCACATTGGTGAAATAGTGGCTCTCTATATATGCGTCCTTATCGCAGTTGTTCTCGTTAGGGGCCATCATATGCGCCTCTTCGAACAGGGTAGTGCGGTAGTCGTTCACCAGGTTCGAATACTCGGGCAGCTGGGGGTCTTCGGCCAGTTTCACAGTGTGGTCGCCCTTTAGCTTAGAGCAGTTGAACATGTCCGGAGTGAGGGAATAAACGACCAGAACAGGTATATGCTGTGACTTGGAGAAGTAAGAAGTGAAATTGAGATTCCTTACCTTAACAATGTCCTGCGCGAAGGTGTTGCAGCTAAGCGCCACCAGCAGTACAGAGACCAGTTTTGAGACCTTATTCAGACTTATTTTTTGCATGTGTGCCTTTTGTTCAAGTTAGCAAATATACAAGGATCGGACTTGTTCAGCGATAAAGATATGACTTTCACTGAAATTTTTATAATCAGATAGGGATCTTTGCAATTTTAATATATTGGGCATTGCCGGCGGGCCGTTCCGGGTATTTTCAGGCCGTGCATCAGGCATTGCCGGCCGACCGGGGCAGCATGAGGTAGAAGGTAGTGCCCTGCCCTTCTTCCGACTCGAACCAGATGGCCCCTTTCCAGAACTCGATCATTTTTTTGGTCATGGCCAGGCCCAGGCCCGTGCCCGACGAACGGGTGGTGAAATAGGGCTGGAAGATGCGGGCCGCCACATCGGCGCTGATGCCCCGGCCATTGTCTGCCACCGAAATGGTGACCTTACTGTCATCGGTATTCAGCGTCACCACTATTTTGCCCTGCCTGTCCTCGGGTATGGCCTGCTTGGCGTTCTCCAGCAGGTTGGTGAGCATGCGCAGCACCTGGCTGTGATCGGAATGGACAAAGACCTTTTCAGAAGGTATGGATAGTTCTACCTCTGCCTGCCCGTCGTTTCGGTAGAGCCCCACTGCCAGTTGCAGCAGGTCACCGAGGTCCAGTTCTTCGGGGCGTGCTTCGGGCATCTTGGCAAAGTTGGAGAACTCGGAAGCTATATAAGAGAGATTATCTATCTGTTCTATAATGGAGGCCGATACACGCTGCAGCAGCTCTTTGAGGTTGGGCGCATCGTTGCGCACGGCCTGCTGCAGGTATTGAATGTTCAGCTTCATGGGGGTGAGGGGGTTCTTTATCTCGTGCGCCACCTGGCGTGCCATCTCGCGCCAGGCCGTTTCGCGTTCGCTCTGGGCCAGCAGGGCGGCATTCTCCTCTACCTTATCCACCATTTTGTTGTATTCCTTTACCAGCGAGCCTATCTCATCGTCATAGGGCCATTCTATGCGCTCGTTGCGCTGCAGGTTCAGGCGGCCGAACTGCTCTTTGATTACATTGAACGAGCCCGTGACCCAACGCGTAATGTATACCGTAATGAGGCTGGACACCAGGAATATGAATGCGAAGACATTCATAAGCGTGATGGCTATACCCGACAGTTGCGAGCGCAGCTCTTTCTCTGAGGAGAAAAAGGGCACATTCAGGTAGCCAAGGGCAACACCCTGCTCATCGAGCATGGGCTCGTAGGCCGAAAGGTAGGAGAGCTCTGCCACGTTCTCGTTCTGTATGACAATGGATGTGCCTGATGTATTGAGCTGGTAATAGGCATCCTGCCGTATGATGCGCGACACAAGGCCCTTCTGATATATCTCTTCTTCGGATGTAGCAAAGAGGTTGCCGTTGTTGTCGAAGAGGTTGATGTCTATCTTCTGGTTATCGGCAAGAACGGAGATGAACTTGCGGAACGATACCGACTGTGTAACGGAGTCGAAGCGCTCATCGGTCTCGTAGGCGCGGGCAGCATTGAGGTAGCCCTGTACCGACTGACGGGCCGCGTGCATGGCGCTCTGTAGCCGAGCGGTACCCTCATCGCGATAGCGGTTGGAGAAATACCATACGGTGACAACACCTACCAGTAAAAAAGAAAAGAACACGATACCCAGCATGGAATACTGTATACGCTTGCGGAGGTCCAGCCGCACATACCGCTCTGTGACGGTAGAGCTGGCGAAATAGGATAGGTATATCTGGTAGAGCAGGATGATGACCGCAAGCGCCACCTGTATGCAGAAGATGTAGAAAAAGACCGTGATGGTCTCGATAAATTGTTTGTTGTCGTGAACAACGACTATGGTACGCTTATCAGATACGCGATAGCGAAGCTCTGATACATTGCCTTCGGAGCGGAAGCGGTAATCCTGCCCGGCTATGGTATCGCCGGAGAGGAAGGTAGGGAATGCACGGTCGGTCTCCTGGCTCACCAGCCTGCCATTCACATATACGGCATAGGAATACTCGTTCTCCTGAGGTGTGTTCTTGCTGGCCGATGGCAGCAGCAGCTCGGGATATACAGTAGATGCGGCCTGTTTCTTCAGGCTCATGTCTATCATCACATAGCCTATCTTATTGTTGATGGTATCGCTGTATATAGGTATAAAGGATAGGTAAGCATTCTTATCGGGCATGGATTCTTTGTAGAACAGGTAAGGCGAACCGGTGGGCGTGGCCTCGTTCCGCTGCCGCTGCAGCGATGCCAGCGACAGTGAGTCGCGGTTGTAGAGGGGCACACCATGTACATCGAAGATATAGATATTGGCATCGTAGCGTGCGGTGGTGGTATTGCGGTACAGGGTATCGAGATGTTTGTTCACTACGCGGCGGTCATTTGCCGAAGGCCTGTAAAAGAACTGCTTGAGCTGCGCATCTTTAGAGATAGCATCGGCCGTGCGATCGAAGGTATATTCCAGAAGGTTATCGCGATGGGGGGCCAGCCGCTGCTCTACGAAGGCCTTACGTTCCTCGTTCTCCTTGTATATGTTGAAGTACTGTACCAGGCCGGTGCAGAAGGCACCTATGAAGAGCGCCCAAATGAGCATTTGCGGCTCGAAGAGGTCGGACACGAGCTTTAGCCGCGGCGTATCCAGCAGGGCAAGGAAGAGCGTGAGCCAGCCCAGCAGGCACCAGTAAAGCACATCGGTATAATAGCCGCTGATGAACAACACCAGTATACCCATAAAGAGCACCACACCATACCTGCGCATCCTGTCGGGCACAAGGGTGCGCAACTGGAAGTTGAAGACATTGATGATCATGCAGGATATGCCGGTGATGGTGCATATGACCGTAAGCCCCAGTATGGTGTATATATTTATGGAGTAGAAACGGCTTACATCGAACGATATGCTGGAGTCGAGAATGAGGCCGCGTATGATGGCCACGAACAACAGCATATAACCCACCATGGCCATGGCCAATGGCGCAGGCAGCAGCATACGCAGGCGCGCACTGCGTATGTGCGCAAAATAGGTCTTGTATGGCGTATGCCGGGTGATGAAGACCACCAGCCATAGTATGCAGAGGGTATTGATGAACAGATCGCCGAAGGAGGGCAGGGCAGAGCTACTGGCATAGAGCAGGGGCGAGAAGAACAGCAAGGTATCGAGGTGGAAGGGCGGACCCGCCATGTATAGATAGGTGCGCAGGGCCACTATAACCGCCAGTGTGCTGAAAAAGCCCACCAGCGAAGACCTATTGCGCATGAGGTAAATGATGATGAGGTGTACCCACGATATACTAAGCAGCACGGCCAGCGCCAGCAGTGCGATGAAGACCGGGCCGGGAGACCACTTCTGTATATCCTGTATGTTGTATACGAGGTAGAAGAGGGTCTTGCCATCGTTCATGGTGACGGGAAAGGAGCCACCCGGCCTGCCATTGACAGGCAGAACGCGTGTAGTGGCGGGTATATGGGCAGATGCAACGAAGTGAGAGCGCAGGTGATCGTTCTCTACCGGGTAAGTGATAAGCACCGGGAACATGACCACCAGCTGGCGGGCACCGCGGGGCGCCTTTATGCTTTTTTGCACGAAAACGCCACGGTCGTTGGTGAGCAGTACAGGCCTGCCATTGCCAGTATCGGAGCGAAGGGGGATGATGGCATTGGTGTTCCAGAACTTGAGGTAATTGTGCTCGTATGCAAAGACGTAGAAAGGCATATCGCTGATGCGCTTTACCTCTTGCAGCGAGAGCGAGTCGGAGAACATGCGACTGACAAGTGCTTCATCGCTGATGAGTTTATCGAAAGCAGCCTCTCGGTTGTGCATGTCGCTGTTCACAGCGGCCGTCATGCGCACGGGTGTGGTCTCTTGCGTATGGGTGTAGAAGTAGTAGCCCGTGATGCTCCACAGCAGCACACACAGCAAAAGCCAGCCCCAATATGGATAGCGCCTGAACATTTATCGGTTATACTCCTCTGTTTTTACCTTGTTCCAGAGGTCGTCCATCTCCCATAGGGTCATATCGTGCAGGGTACGGCCGCTTTCGGCGGCCATCTCCTCTACCCGCATGAACCTGCGCATGAACTTTTTATTGGTACGCTCCAGCGCATGCTCGGGATCTACCTTCACAAAACGTGCATAGTTGATGAGGGCAAAAAGCACATCGCCGAACTCGTCTTCTATGGCATTGGCATTGCCGCTCTGTACGGCCTCGTACAGCTCGCCTATCTCCTCGTCCACCTTCTGCTGTACCTGTGCGGTGTTCTCCCACTCAAAGCCTACCTGCTTTGTTTTTTCCTGCAGGCGCAGGGCCTTTATGAGGGCAGGCATAGATGCCGGCACCCCTGCAAGGATGGACTTTTTTCCTTCCTGCTGCTTCAGCCGCTCCCAGTTCTGCTTCACGGCCGTATCGTCCTCTACCTTCACGGTGCTGTATATATGCGGGTGGCGGCTTACCAGCTTGTTGCATACACCCTCTATCACATCGTCTATAGAGAAGTGGCCCTGCTCGGCGCCTATACGGCTGTAGAAGACTATGTGCAGCAGCATATCGCCCAGTTCTTCCTTCATGCCTTTCCAGTCCTCATTGGTGATGGCGTCGGTAAGCTCGTACACCTCTTCCAGCGTTTGCTGGCGCAGGGTGTGTATGGTCTGTTTCTTGTCCCACGGGCATTGCTCGCGCAGTTCGTCCATTATTTTCCTCAGCCTTTCCAGTGAATGTGAATATCGCATATGTATGGCCGGTATGTGCCGGAACCTAAAGTTATAAGATCATTGGTAGAGAATGGGCATAACCTTATGAGCCTTTGCGCGGATCGCTTAATATTGTAGCGATATTCGAGGTATACCCCCCTGAATGAGACCTGATGAATATGAACGCGCTGATAATAGAAAAGCTGGGCCCGGGCGATGATATGCCCTTTGGCCTGCTACTGCTGGCCGATGAGACGACGGAGGCCATAGAGAAATATATCTACACATCGGACGTGTATGTGGCCCGGCAGGACAAGGCCGGGAAGCCGATAGCGGTCTTTGTACTGCAGCAGCAGGGCCATGCCGAAATGGAGCTGAAGAACATAGCGGTGTCCATCAGCTTCCAGGAGATGGGCATAGGCAGCTACCTGGTGGGCAAGATAAAAGAAATAGCCGCACAGGCAGGCTGTACCACACTATGGGTAGGCACACCCGATATAGCTACCAAAGAGATAGGCTTTTACAAAAGGAACGGCTTTGCAGAGGCCGGTACCAGGAAGGACTTCTATATAGAGAACTACCCCGACCCGCTATATGATAACGGCGTGCAGCTGCGCGATATGGCTATGCTACGGATGGTGCTGCCTTAAAGAGTTTTATAGACAATAAAAAAAGCGCAGCAGTTTCCTGCTGCGCTTTTGGGAATATGGTATGGCTATATAAGGTCTAGTAGTTCACTACCTGCTCTTCTATGGCTGCGGGCATTTCGCGGAATTCGTACTGCTGGTTGCGCAGCTGTGGCTCGAAGCCGGCCTCGCGTATGCACTCCTGTATGCTGCGCGATGTGAAGCGGTGCGGCGCCCCTGCGGCGCTCACTACGTTCTCTTCTATCATTATAGAGCCAAAGTCGTTGGCACCTGCATGCAGGCATATCTGTGCTACTTTGCGGCCCACCGTCAGCCACGATGCCTGTATGTTCTTCACATTGGGCAGCATTATGCGGCTCAGGGCTATCATGCGTATATATTCTTCGGGTGTGGTCAGGTTCTTGGTGCCGCGTATGCGCTGCAGCAGCGTATCCACATCCTGGAAGGTCCACGGAATGAAGGCCAGGAAACCCTTTGCGCTCTCCGGTTTCTTTGCCTGTACCTCGCGCAGCTTCACCAGGTGCTCGAAGCGCTCCTTCAGCGTCTCCACATGCCCGAACATCATGGTAGCGCTCGTGGTCAGATCCAGCTTATGCGCCTCATGCATTATATCCAGCCACTCCTGTGCACCGCACTTGCCATTGCTCACCAGCCTGCGCACACGGTCATCCAATATTTCGGCGCCTGCACCGGGCAGGCTATCCATACCGGCCTCTTTCAGGGCTTTCAGCACCTCGTAGTGCGTACTTTTCTCCAGCTTGGTTATGTGCGCCACCTCGGGTGGGCCCAGGGCGTGCAGCTTCAGCGTGGGGTATAGCTGTTTCAGCGTTTTGAAGAGATCCACATAAAAGGCCAGTCCCAGCTCGGGGTGGTGGCCGCCCTGCAGTAGCAGCTGCTCGCCGCCATAGCGAAAGGTCTCCTCTATCTTGCGCTTGTAGGTGTCTATATCGGTTATGTATGCCTCGGGGTGGCCGGGTATGCGGTAAAAGTTGCAGAACTTGCAGTTGGCCACGCACACATTGGTGGTGTTCACGTTGCGGTCTATCTGCCATGTCACCTTGCCATGCGGCACCTGTATCTTGCGCAGCTCGTTGGCTATATGCATAAGGTCGGCCAGGGGCGCATGTTCAAAAAGGTATATACCCTCTTCTGCTGTCAGGCTGTCGAAACGTATGGCCCTGTCGTATAAACTCTGCAATTCCTGCATCTACAATTATTTGTGGGCGTAAAATTAGGGAAATAATAGGGAGGACCGTATCGATAATACTATTCGAGGGATCTCTTCTATCTATAAATGTCGCGCCTGTTACCTATGTGATGAATATCTACTATACGGATAGTGTCGTCGATGGCATATAATACACGGTAGTTCCCCACTCTTACCCGCCACAGATCTTCTTTGTTTCCTACAAGCTTTTTACACCCCTCCGGCCTTGGGTTATCTGCCAGGCCATCTATCTTTTTAGCTATAGCGGTAGCTATTATCCTGGGCAGCTTCTTAAGCTCTCTTGCTGCGGATGGCTTTACGACTATTCGGTACATTTATTTTACGCTCTTTTGCAAGCTCTGCTTTAACGCTTTCCCAAGGGATGCTTTTTTCATCCTTTCTAGCCTCTGCAACTATCATGTCCATCAGGTCTTCTAGCATCTCGTTATCAAAATTGGCAATGCCCTTCAGATCTATCTGAACATAACGCCTCTTGCGTGTTTCATCGGTCACAAAGCTCACACCTTTCATACATTCTTTTTTACAAAAATAACTTATTTACTCCTCTTCCTGTTCTATGGTCTTAATGCACATCATGCATCAGCTTTCGCACGAACGGCGATATGGCTATGAGGGCTATACCCGCTATCAGCGCGTATAGCGCCAGGTCTTTGTAACCATCGGTATAGGCTATCAGCTTCTGTGTCAGGGAGGCGTTCTCGCTGGTGGTCATGCCTGCGCCCAGTATACCGGCGGCATACTGGCCATAGGCGCTCGCCAGGAACCACATACCCATCATCATGCCATGCAGCGGCTTGGGGGCCAGCGTGGTCATTAGCGACAGGCCTATGGGCGACAGGCACAGTTCGCCCAGTGTAGACGTAAGATATGCCAGCGTAAAGATGTTCAGCGAGGTCTTGCCCTCGGCATCGGCAAAGAAGCGGGTATAATAATACAGGTAGAACGATACCGCCACGAACAGGAACGCCAGCCCGAACTTTATGACCGTATTGGGCTCTATCTTCCTCTTGGCCAGTCCCAGCCACAGCAGGCCCGCCAGCGGGCTGAAGATGATAACGAATAACGAATTGGAAGAATTGTTCACCACGTTGGGGTCTATCTTGATGCCCATCACGTTATCGTGCAGGTTGTAGCGGGCAAAAAGGCTCAGCGATCCGCCCGCCTGCTCGAAGAATGCCCAGAAAAAGATGCTGAATATGATGAACACAAAGGCCGCCACCAGCTTCTCGCGTTCCTTCTTGCTGTATTTCATCATTTCGTACATGATGTATAGTACGGCCACCGGCCCCACTATGTACATAAAGTAATCGGTATACTCACTGTTCTTCACCAGCAGGTATATAAGCGGCATCACCAGCAGCGATCCCGCATATACCATTATATCGTTCATCCTTATTTTATTCTTCGGCATCTTCCCCCTCAGTGGCGACAGGCCTATGGGGCCTATCTGGGTACGGGTAAAGATGAATATGCCCAGCCCTATTATCATACCTATGCCCGCCAGCGAAAAGGCCGCGTTCCACGAATACCTGTTGGCCGTCTCTATACACAGCCACCCACCCAGCAGGGCGCCTATGTTTATACCCGAGTAGAACAGGCCGAAACCCGCATCTCGCCTCGGGTCGCCCTCCTTATACAGGCTGCCCACCATCGTAGATATATTGGGTTTGAAGAAACCCGTGCCCACTATGGTAAAGGCTATACCTACATAATACATATCCTTGGGCGAGAAGGCCAGCGTAAAGCTGCCGATGATCATGAGCAGGCCGCCCCAGAATATCGATTTGCGAAAGCCCAGTATCTTATCGGCAAAGAGGCCGCCTATGAAGGTCATTGCATATATGAAGGCCTGTATGCCGCCGTACTTCAGGTTGGCATCGCGCTCGCTCAGCATCAGTTGCTCTACCATGAACACTGTGAGCATACCGCGCATGCCATAGAATGCGAAACGCTCCCACATCTCTGAAAAGAACAGGTACCACAGTTGTTTGGGGTAGCTACCCTTGAAATCCTGCACCTGTTCCAGCGTCATTTCCTGTTTGGTCTCCATTATATCGGTCATTTGTCCGAACAAAATAAGAGATATTTTTTATCTACCCCTATTTTATACCCCAAGGACCTCCCCCCGACCCTCTCCGAAGGACAGGGAGGTGATATGTGAGTAATGTACGAAGCACTTGCAATAAAAAAGCGGGAACCATGTCCCGCTTTTCTGATAACTATTTGAATAGCTTTTGCCTAGTGTACACCGTGCATCATCTTCTGCAGCTTCCTGCACAGCAGGAAGAGTATGGCAGCCGCAGCGCCCGAGAAACCTACGAATATCATGAAGTATGTATACAGGCTGTCTATCTCTATACCCAGGAAGTGCGGGTGCGTAGGCAGCGCAGGGTCGGGATAGAGCGAGCTCATGGTACCTGCCAGCTTGTTGCCGGTAGCTATCGCCAGGAACCATATACCCATCATCAGCGATGTGAAGCGGCCCGGTGTCAGCTTGTTCACCATAGACAGGCCTATGGGGCTCAGGAACAGCTCGCCTATAGTATGCAGGAAGTACAGACCTGTGAGCCATACCATGCTGGTACCGGCAGCGGGTATGTTCTTAGAGCCCATGGCTATGAAGAGGTAGCCCAGCGCCAGGAAGGCAAGACCCAACGACTGCTTGTAGGGCGCCACGGGATTGATACCCTTCTTGGCAAGGCCCACCCACATAGCGCTGATGATGGGCGCCAGCAGTACTATGAATGCCGCATTGAAGCTCTGGAAATAACTGGCAGGCATTTCTTTGCCAAAGATGTGACGGTCGGTCTGGGCATCGGCAAAGAAGGTGAGCGAAGCGCCCGCCTGCTCGAAGCACATCCAGAAGAACACCACGAATATCATGATGAGTATGATGACCCACAGCCTGTCTTTCTCTACCTTGGTCAGCGTAGGGTCGGTAATGATCACGAACGGCCCTACCAGTGTCATACCATATATCAGTGATCCCCATACGTCCAGCCCGGCACCCCAGAACAGCAGGGAGAATACCGTTACTATACCACCTATAAGTATCGTTAGCTGCTGCTTGCTGAAGCCCGCATCCTTCTTGCCGTCGGCAGGGGCATCGTTCATTTTATTGGGGCCTACGCCCAGCTGCCTGCCCATGGGGTCTATCACATACTTGTCCTTGGTCATGTAAAAGATGACCAGGCTTATGAGCATACCTACACCCGCCGAAAGGAAACCCCATTTGAAGTCTACGTTCTCGCCCAGGTAGCCGCACACCAGCGGTGCCAGGAAAGCGCCCGCGTTGATACCCATATAGAATATGGTATAGGCGGCATCCTTGCGGCTATCATTGTCGGGGTATAGCTGGCCCACCATGGTAGATATATTGGGCTTGAAGAAACCATTGCCGAATATGAGCAGCGTAAGGCCGCCCCACATCAGCGATATGGCAGCTCCCTTATCGGCCCCGCCCGCCATGCTGGCCGAGAAGAACAGCAGGAACTGCCCCAGCGCCATCAGCAGGCCACCTATGAATATCGATTTACGGTTGCCCCAGTACCTGTCGGCCATATAGCCACCTATCAGGGGGGTCAGGTACACAAGGCCGGTATAGCTGCCATATATGTTGCTGGCCAGTGCTTTATCCAGCAGCAGCATCTTCGTCATGTACAGCATGAAGATGGCGCGCATACCATAATAACTGAAACGCTCCCAGAACTCGGTAGCGAACAACACATACAGCCCCTTAGGGTGCCCTTTCTGGGTCACAACGTTCTCATTCGAATTACTCATAGATATATTTATATTTTTTTACCGAACTGCCAATTTAGTAAAATAATTACCGTACCACGGGCGTTTTTTTAGTTTTTTTGCACTTATGTCCGTAAAAAAGCAAAATATCCTCCTTTTGGGGGCAGGCGGCCGCGAGTGTACACTGGCCTGGAAACTGCGCCAGAGCCCCCTTTGCGATAATTTATATATAGCCCCCGGCAATGCCGGCACACACGAATATGGCACCAACCTGCCCATTGCCGTGAGCGACTTCGAGGGCATAAAGAAAGCCTGCCTCGATCACCAGATAGACATTCTCCTGCCCGGCCCCGAAGACCCGCTAGTGGCCGGTATATACGACTTCATAAAGGCCGATGACCAGCTAAAGCATATCATAGTGGCAGGACCATCAAAAGAGGGCGCACAGCTAGAGGGTAGCAAGGCATTCTCCAAGCGTTTCATGCAGCGGCATGGCATACCTACTGCGGCCTACCGCGAGTTCACTGCCGATAATTATGCCGAGGGCGAGGCTTACATCAGGCAGCAGCCCATACCCGTAGTGCTGAAGGCCGATGGCCTGGCCGCAGGCAAGGGCGTGGTGATAGCCCAAAGCACCGACGAGGCGCTCACCGCCTTCCGCTCCATGATCATGGACCGCCAGTTCGGCGATGCCGGCAGCAAGGTGGTCATAGAGCAGTTCCTCGATGGTATAGAACTCTCTGTCTTCGCCCTTACCGATGGCCGGGACTATGCCCTGCTGCCCGAGGCCAAGGACTACAAGCGCATAGGCGAGGGCGATACCGGCCTCAATACAGGTGGCATGGGCGCTATATCGCCCGTACCCTTTGCCGATGAACTGTTCATGAACAAGGTGATCACCCGTATCGTACGGCCCACGGTCGATGGATTGCGGAGCGAAGGCATAGTATACAACGGCTTCATTTTCTTCGGCCTTATAAAAGTGCAGGGAGAGCCATATGTGATAGAGTACAACTGCCGCATGGGCGACCCCGAGACGGAGGTAGTGATGCCCCGCCTGGAGAACGACCTCGTAGAGCTGATACTGCTCATGGGCCAGGGCCGCCTTACCGAGGGCATAATAAAGCACAGCGCACAGGCCGCAGGCGCTGTAATGCTGGTGTCGGGCGGCTATCCCGGCGACTATGCTAAAGGCAAGATAATGACCGGGTTCCAACAGGTGCAGGGCAGCATGCTCTTTCATGCAGGCACTACTACCAGGGATGGCAACGTGGTTACCAGTGGCGGGCGTGTGCTGGCCATCACCTCTATGGGCAGGGATATAAAAGAAGCGCTTGCAAAAAGCTATGAGAATGCAGCACATATCTCTTACGAGGGCTGCTATTACCGCCGCGATATAGGCTGGGAGTTCTAACGCTCCTTTTATTGTCAAAATTTTACAGAACGGCTGCCCGAAAGGGCGGCCGTTCCTGCTTTTTTAACAATGCGCAAACCCCACCACAAGCCTTTTAACAGGGCTTTGGCAATAGTAGACACGAAATGTGTGATAGATATAAAACAGGCCCGAAACGTATAATGCATCCGGGGCATCGGCAATACTAGCTTTGTGTTTCAGGCCCGGCTCCCTTTCCCGGCACCTGCCTTCCTCAGCGCAGTGTTCCGGCAAGGGGACCAAGGGTCATCACACACACCCTAAAACGCACCTATATGCACACACGCTACTTATCACTATCCTTACTGTGCGCCCTCCTTTTTCCGGTACATTCATATGGGCAGCGCATGCTTGGCATCGCCACCGGCAACTGGGCCGGCACCTCTTCTCTCTACCTCGATCCTGCCGGTATAGCCGGTTCCCGGCAAAGGACCGTTATCGATGTATTGGCTTTGAACGCCTTTGTAGAGAACGACCTCGGCACCATCAACAACCGAACGCTCTTCTCCCAGCTCAATAGCCGCGAGCTGCTGAAGGTGAACGACGTATTCAAATTCAATGGCCGCTCGCAGGTGAACCTGATGCTGCCCTATGCCGAGGTACGCGGCCCGGGCTTCCTGTGGAGCATAGACCACAAGAACACTATAGGCATCACTACCCGCCTGCGCGGCGCCAACCAGTTCACCGGGGTGAACGAAAAGATATACCGCACCGTGCTGGACCCCACCTATGCCACCACCAATGGCGACTATACCACTACCTCCCGCAACTTCAAGTGGAATGCCGCCACATGGGGCGAGATAGGCTTTTCCTATGCACGTGTACTGGTAGATGAGGGCGAGAATTTCCTGAGCCTCGGCGGTACCGTCAGGTACCTGGCCGCCGCGGCCTATGTATCTATGCAGGGCAACAATGTGAATGCCACCTACTATGCCGCACAAGACTCCCTGCGCATCTCTAATGCCAATATAGAGTTCTCCAGCAATGTGGCCCACAGCTACCGCAGGGTAGATGCCACCACCGAGGCCAATTCCAGCCCCAGCATGTTCAGCCGCTACTTTGGCAAGCAGGGTGGTTCGGGCATAGGCGGCGATATAGGTTTCCACTACGAGTTTCGCCCCAACCCCGAGCAATACCTCTACGAGCCTATAGACAGCCGTGGCAAAAAGAGGATAAAAGACCACAGCGCCGTACAATACAAGCTACGCATATCTGCCGCCGTTACCGATATAGGCAGCATGCGCTTTGCCAACGGGGTGAACCGCAAGGCGGTAGCCACCGGCAATGGCTATATAATAGGCAGCAAGGTGGGCGACAATGTGAACAACTACCGCAACTTCACCAGCTATGCGCGCCAGCAGGGCTTCGATGTAGATACCATGCGGCAGGATGCCGTCTACTACCTGCCCACCACCATGGTGCTGGGTATAGACTATAAGATATGGCGCAACTTCTACATCAATGGTACCTCTCTCATCAATGTAGCGGGCAAAGAGCGCACGGGCAATTACTTCTACGACCAGGTAACTGTCACTCCCCGCTTCGATAAGGATATCCTCAGCATAGCCATACCCATTACCTACAATATATATTCCGAGTCGTTCAAGGCAGGTCTGGGCCTGCGGGTGGGCGGCTTCTTCATAGGTGGCGACGACCTGCTGGGCCTCATAAGCAACAACCAGTATGGTGTCAATATCTACACAGGCCTGGCAGTACCCATCAACTATGCCAAACCCCGCGACCGCGACCATGACCGTATCACCGACCGCAACGATAAATGCCCCGATACACCCGGCATATGGGAGTTCCACGGCTGTCCCGACCCCGACCGTGATAAGGATGGTATAGCCAATGCACAGGACCGCTGCCCCGATGTGGCCGGCTCGCCCACAGCACAGGGCTGCCCCGACCGTGATAAGGACGGTGTGACCGATGCTACCGACCGCTGCCCCGATGTACCCGGCATAGCCGCACTGGCCGGATGCCCCGATACCGATAAGGACGGCATAGCCGATGGCGAAGATGCATGCCCCGATGTACCCGGTATAGCCGCCTTCAAAGGATGCCCCGATACCGATGGCGATGGCCTGCAGGACAATATGGACAAGTGCCCCACCAAGGCAGGCCCCATAGCCCTGGGTGGCTGCCCCGATACCGACATGGACGGCCTGGCCGATAATGTGGACCGCTGCCCCAACAAACCCGGCCCCGCCAGCAACTATGGCTGCCCCGAGGTACGCGTAGAGGTCATAAAACGCCTCTCGCATGCTGCTACAGCGCTAGAGTTCGAGACAGGCAAGGCCGTTATAAAGGTGAGCTCCTATAGTATGCTCGACGATATAGTAAAACTGCTGAACGAATACAGCGACCACTATATGGATATAGAAGGCCATACCGATAATGTAGGCTCTGATGCCAGCAACCTCATACTGTCCGAAGAGCGTGCAGGCGCTGTGAAGGAGTACTTTATAAATAAAGGTGTAGCCCCCGACAGGCTGGTGGTAAGGGGCATGGGCGAATCGATGCCGGTGGCCGGCAATAATACCGCCGCAGGCCGCGCCCAGAACCGCCGCGTGAAGATGACCCTGAAGGTACGCGGCCAGTAAGATGCTTTTTATGTGTGGTTAGGATCTCGTGGGGATACGTGAATACCCGGCCCAAAGGCCGGGTATTCCGTTTTGGCTAATTTCTATTATATCATATTATTCCTGTTTTTACCCCTAAAACTGCTAATGCATTGAAAGACACACACTTAATTGTAGAACATTTTCCCCACTTCCACAACTTTAATACCCCTTTAGCATTTCTCACAATGGATTATATTATAATGATCTATAAAAGCAGAAATATTTTCTATGTATAAATAAAATTCTTTTCACATTCACAATAAACAACTTACACAAAACAATAAATATTATTTAACAGTTACCGTCTTACCTTTGCAAAGAAAAGAGGTAAGTGTGCCGCAAATGGTCTGATAGTTGATTATCAGTATGTAGTATACCTGATCACCTCACTATTGATAACTCACACAAAAACAGAACAGTCATGAGAAAAGCAGACATCGTTGGCAGCATTGCCGAAAAGACCGGGATCCCTAAGGTAGACATTCTTGTTGCGCTCGAAGCGTTCTTCAAAGAAGTGAAAACTTCTCTGGTAGAAGGTGAGCCTGTGTATGTACGCGGCTTCGGCAGCTTCATCCTGAAGAAGCGCGCAGCCAAAATAGGCCGGAACATCAAGAAGAACGTAGCGGTAGAGATACCCGAACACTTCATTCCCGCCTTCAAACCTGCACGCGAGTTCGTACAGGCAGTAAAAGGTTCCACTCACGAGCTCGTAGCTCATGATGGTGAAATGGTAGACCAATAAACAGCCCGCGACCGCCGCAAGCGCTATTTCGCTACCTTTGCGCACCAGATCAATAAAAATCTTCTTTTGCGCACAGTACATTATATAACACTTGCAGTTGCGGTCATACTCATCGCTCTTTTATACTGGGGAGGTAATACCGTTCCCCCCCGCGGCAAGAACGAGGTCGCTATGCAGCGTCCATCATCCGCAGGGGAGGTGTCCCCGGGCCCTGGCACCATGAAGCCCGCCTCTGTCGACTCTATAATAGCTGTGTCGAGAAAGCAACTCCCGAAAACAGTTGCCGACACGGTGTCGACCATTGAAAATGAACTAACAGCCATCAGCGATAGCTCGCAGATGGCTGTTGTTTTTAAGAAACTGGCGAGGGTATGGGGCCGTGCCCGCAAGCCGCGTGTAGCTATATATTATGAGGCCCGTGCCGCGAAATTGGAAAATTCCGAAAAAAGCCTCACCTTTGCAGGCCAATTATTTTTGGAGCTGCTGGAACACGAGGAAGACCGCAGTGTGCAGATGTGGGAAGCGACCGAAGCGATAAGCTGCCTGGAGCGCGCCCTGGCCCTGAACAAGGACAACGAAGAAGCAACACTGGCGCTGGCCTCGGCCTACATACAAGGTACAGCAGAACCCATGAAAGGAGTGCAGATGCTGCTGGCCATCACCCGCGAAAAGCCGGAAGATGTGCAGGCAAATATGCTCCTCGGCAGAATGTCCATCCAGTCTGCCCAGTACGACAAGGCCGTGAAACGCTTTGAGACCGTGCTGAAGGTGGAACCCGAAAATAAAGAGGCGCTATACTTTGCCGCACAGGCCTACGAAGGTGCAGGCGACAAAGCGAAAGCGATAGAAATGCTTGAAAAATGTAAAAAGGTGGTCAATAACCCCGAATTCAGTAAGGATATCGACCTGCATATAAATTCATTAAAGTAACTTTTTAAAAACTCATATTATGCCTTGTGGTAAAAAGAGGAAACGTCATAAGATAGCCACTCACAAACGTAAAAAGCGTCTGAGGAAGAACCGTCATAAGAAGAATAAGTAGGCTATTCATTCCACCCTTAGCTTCATTATTTAACGCTGCCATTCCTGACCCGCACATCTGCCTGCGCACGCCCATATGCGAGCCGGCCGGTGTGCAGGTCTATTATTACAGCCCTAAAAGCCTCGCTGATACTATTTGGGGGCGTTGCAGCCGAAGCTGAGACCCGGTCTCATACCAATGAACAAAGAACTTATCATCAACTCGTCGGGCGAGGGGGTAGAGTTAGCGTTGCTTGAAGACAAAAAGCTCGTCGAACTACACTTCGAACGGGGGCAGGGCCAATTTGCCGTGGGCGATATATACCTCGGCAAGGTCAAAAAGCTCATGCCCGGCCTCAATGCCGTGTTCGTAGATGTAGGATACGAAAAGGATGCTTTTCTTCACTACACCGACCTCAGCCCATACCTGCGCTCCCTGCTCAAGTTCACCAAAAGCAGCATAGAAGATACCGCCAACTGGGGCGACGACTTCGGCCGCTTCAAGAACGAGGCCGAGATACTGAAGTCCGGCAAGATCACCGAGGTCTTTACCGGCAAACCCGAGATACTGGTACAGGTGCTCAAAGAGCCCATCTCATCCAAAGGCCCGCGCCTTAGCTGCGAGATATCGCTGCCCGGCCGCTTTGTGGTCATGACCCCGTTCAACGATGTGGTGGCCATATCGCGCAAGATACATTCTGCCGAGGAGCGCAAACGCCTGCAGCGCATAGTAGAAAGCATAAAGCCGAAGAACTTTGGCGTGATAGTGCGTACCGCTGCAGAAGGCAAGAACACTGCCGAGCTGCATACCGACCTGCTGGAGCTGGAGAAGATGTGGAAGGGCATACAGAAGAACCTGAAAGGCGCCAAGCCACCACAAATGATAATGAGCGAGCAGGACAAGACAACGTCCATCCTGCGCGACATGCTCAACGACAGCTTTCAGAAAGTAGTGGTGAACGACAAGGCCCTGCTGGGCGTAGCCCGGGATTATATATCCAAGGTGTCGCCCGGGCAGGAGGATATAGTAACGCTGCACAGCAACGGACAACCTATATTCGACACCTTTGGCGTATCAAAGCAGGTGAAGGCCGCCTTTGGCAAGACCGTGAACCTCAATAGCGGCGCCTACCTCATCATAGAGCATACCGAGGCCCTGCACGTCATAGATGTGAATAGCGGCACCCGCAGCCCCGAGGCCGGACAGGAGGCCAATGCCCTTGCCACCAACCTGGAAGCCGCACAGGAGATAGTGCGCCAGATGCGCCTGCGCGACCTTGGCGGCATCATCATCATCGACTTCATAGACATGAAGCTGGCCGAGAACCGCAAGCAACTGCACGATGCCGTGGAGCAACTGATGGTGAACGACCGCGCACGCCATACGGTACTGCCTATATCCAAGTTCGGCCTGATGCAGATAACGCGCCAGCGCCTGCGGCCCGAGATAAACATCAGTACGGCCGAGGTATGCCCTACCTGCAAAGGCACCGGCAAGATAGGCCCGTCCATACTACTGGCAGACGATATAGAGAAAGACCTGAAGTATGTGGTAAGCCAGGGCCTGCGATCGCTGAAGCTATATGTACACCCTATAGTAGAGGCCTACCTTACCAAGGGTACCTTCTTCAAGCCATCCATAGCCAAAAAGTGGGAAAAAGAGCACAAGACAAAGCTGAAGATAGTGGTGGACAACAATTCGCCCATCACCGAATATAACTTCTACGACGCCCAGACCGACGACCTTATAAAGCTGTAAAGCAGCATTATATCACCACTACTTCGTGGAAATCGGTAGGGACAAGATATTTCTGAGCAAGCGCCTGCAGTGATGCAGGCGTTATTGTTTTGTAGGTCTGCACATTGCTGTAGAAATAGTTCGCATCGAAGCCATTGAGAATGAGCGAACGCCAGCGGCGCAGTATAGAGAAGGGACCATCGAGGTCGCCGAGAATGCCACCCAGCAGGTAGTTCTTTACCAGCAGCAGCTCTTCATCGTCCACGGCCTCGTTGCACAGCACTTCCATTTCATGGTATATCTCTTTCACGGCCTTCTCTGTCACCTCGGTGCCGGTCTCGGTATGTATTATCATAGAGCCGCCGCCTATCTCGGGCGTTATAGAGCTGTATATGCCGTAGGTGTAGCCTTTCTCCTCGCGTATATTGCTCATGAGGCGCGAGCCGAAATAGCCGCCGAAAACGGTATTGAGCACCACCATAGGCGTATAGTCGGGGTGGTGGCGGTTGGGGAACAGGCGGCCTACGCGTACAGCGCCCTGCACACCATTGGGGTCGTTGCTTACCCTGTGTATCTTCTCCGGTACGGTCTGTATGGCATGCAGGCCGCGTACTATGCTGACAGCAGGGTATACCGTAGTACCGAACACACTGTTCAGCAACTGTACCTCCTTGTCGCCTATGTTGCCCGCCATGAACATCTTTACGTTAGCCAGGCTGTATTGTGTCTTATAGAATGCTGCAAGGTCATCGCGGGTGATGGCCTCTATACCCTCCTGCCGCGAGAATCTGCCATAGGGATGCTCGCTGCCATAGAGCAGTGCATCTATACGCTGATTGGCCACGAACTCGCACTGGCGCAGGCTCACCAGCAGCTTCTGCACCGCATTGCGCTTGTGCAGGGCCACCTCGTGCTCGGGGAATGTATTATCGGTGAGTATCTCGTGTACTATAGGCAGTAGTACCGGCAGGTGCTTTGTGAGCGAAAAAAGCGAGACGGTAGCATAGTCGTTACTGGCACCCACTTTTAGCGTGGCACCATAATACTCCAGCGACTCATTGATCTGCGCAGCGGTATAGCGCGATGTGCCGCTCTTCATGAGCGCGGCAGTGGCCTGGGCCACCGATGCCTTGTGCTCGTACCACAGGCCCGCAGGAAATACCCAGTCTACCTGCACCACATCCTGCACACCGGCATTGAGCCAGTAGAGCGGCAGGCCATTACCCAGCGTAGTGGTAGTGATGGGCGGCAGCAGGTATTCGAACTCTACTGCATCGTGTATGGCGGGGGTTATGGTACGGTCTAGTGGCATGTAGCAGGTATTTACAGCGAATGTAGTACTATGGTTTCACAAAAAGCGCGCGCAGCTCACCTGCCTCTTCGGCCTTCATTTTGCCGCCCAGTACCAGCCTCACCTGCCTGCGGCGCAGCGCACCATCGAACATGCGCTTCTCCTCATCGGTCTCGGGTATGAGCTCGGGTACCTTGCGGGGCTTGCCATTGGGGTCCAGGGCCACGAATGTGAGGTAAGCCTCGTTAGAAACATATTTGTACTGTGCCGTAAGGTCTTCGCCCCATACACGCAGGTATACCTCCATAGAGGTATTGAACGAGCGGGTGAGCTTGGCCTCTATGGTCAGCAGGTTGCCCAGCTTTATAGGGTTGGAGAACGATACATTATCTACCGATGCCGTTACCACCGGGCAGTTGCAATGCTTCTGGGCAGATATGGCAGCGGCTATGTCCATCCAGTGCATAAGGCGGCCACCCATCAGGTTGCCCAGCACATTGGTATCGTTGGGCAGTATCAGCTCCGACATCACTACGAAGGTGTCCTGCGGGCGTTTTGCTTTCATTTTACGGCTGTTTATTTGCGCGCAAAGGTATCTTATAATGCTGTTATAGGAATGTTGTTATTTAACGAACTCTGCGTAAGGCATTACCACATATGGTTGTGTGGTATCGGGGTGGTAATAGTCGGGGTTCAGATCCTTGGGGGTGAGGTAGGTAAAGCAGAAACTAAAGCCGGTGCTATCGGCCTTCATGGCTGCAAAGGCCTGCTTATCTTCCCGGTTGTTGAAGTCAATGAAACGGAAAGAGCGTTGCGGCATATCGCCCATGGCGGCCGATACGAAGAGGGATTCTTCGGGCAGCACCCAGTGGAGCTGCAACTTTCGGGGAAGATCGCCGGGGTCGGAGAGGGCCAGTTTGGTGATGTTCTTTTTGCGCATCTGCGCGAACACTTCTTTCATGAAGGTGGTACGCCAGACGAATTTCTCTGAAGAGGCTACTATGTAGCCCGAGCGCACCAGTATAATAGCAGCAAGCATGATGATGGCCGTGCGGGCCCGCATGTGCTGCACAAGGGTGAGCGCGAAAGGCGCTGCAATGATGATGCCCAGGCTGGCCCATTCGGTCTCTATGTGTGCAAGGGCAGTAGAGTCGCCATAGTTGGCAAACACGATGCCCATGAGCGAGCAATAGCCCAGCACACCCAGCACCAGGTAGCCGGCAATGAGCCTGTAGCCATGTTTTACAAGCAGCGCTAGGCTGATAAGTAACAGCAATGCAGCACTCCAGTAATTGGTGAGGCAGCGCTGAAGGAACAGCTTTATCACTGTAGTATCGAAGGCCTTCCAGAGGTCGGGGATGGAGATCTTCAAAAGGGCGTGCAGATGCTCTCTTTCGTAGGTCTGCGAGGAGCCCGATGAATTGAGCTTTACCAGGCAAAGCCCTACTAACAGGGCACTGAGCGCTATCATGGTGCGCATGGGTACCGGCCTGTCTTTCTGCAGCATCATATACACCCATATATAGGCCAGCGGCACGAATACTATGAAATGGCTGGATGCCGCGAGGAAGAGCAGCACTACAAATGGTAGCAGCAACAGAACGAAGTGGACCCTGCGCTGAGACATGTATACCAGCAGCCCGAACATGAGGAACATCCATGCTATGCCCTGGTGCAGCTCGTCGTTGATGAGGAAGTAAGAGTCGCTGACAAAGAGGAAATAGTAGAGGCACATGAGTATAGCAAGGCCATACTGCCTCAGCCCCTTTACCAGTATACCGGCAACAAGAAAATAGAATAGGTTGAAACTAAGCGAATAGGCTATGAGTATGCCCCGCAGCGACAGGTGCAGCTTGGTGCCTATGAGCGGCACTATCTGTGTGATGAAGGAGCCATAACGCTCGTTCTGTATATAGAGCCGCTTGTAGTTGGTGATGCTGAACGCTATGAATGCCGTATCGGCGAACATACGCTCCTGGTACCACAGCACAGCACCTACTGCCAGCAGGAAAAGCCCTGCCAACGCTACATATGCGGTACGCTGCATGGAGGCATCTCCGGGCGAGAGTGGGGCGCTAAAGGTATTTTCTTTGCTCAAGTGATATAGCTGAAATGTATAAAAAGCAACAGCACATACCGAATGGGTATGTGCTGTAAAAATAGGTCATAATACTTTAAGGACAGGCCTACTTGCTGAGGTGCATGCTGCGCTCTTTGTACAACTGGCGGAACCATGGGTCGCGCAGGTTCTTGATGAACCTGATGGCCTCGCCGGTGCTCTTCATTTCGGGGCCCAGCTCTTTGTTCACATTCGGGAACTTGTTGAAGCTGAAGATAGGCTCCTTCACGGCAAAGCCTTCCAGCTTCTTCTCTATTTTGAAGTCCTTCAGTTTCTTCTCGCCCATCATCACTTTAGTAGCTATGTTGAGGTAAGGTATGCCGTATGCCTTGGCTATGAATGGTGTGGTGCGGCTGGCGCGGGGGTTGGCCTCTATAACGTATACCTTGCCATCCTTTATGGCGAACTGTATGTTTATGAGACCTTTCACATTCAGGCGCAGGGCTATCTTCTTTGCTATGTCGGCCATTTCGTCCACTACCAGCGGGCCCAGGTTGAAGACGGGCAGCAGCGCATGGCTGTCGCCGCTGTGTATACCTGCGGGCTCTATATGCTCCATTATGCCCATGATGTGTACTTCCTCGCCATCGCATATGGCATCTACCTCGGCCTCCTGGCAGCGGTCCAGGAAGTGGTCTATGAGTATCTTGTTGCCGGGCAGGTGCTTCAGCAGGCTTACCACGCTCTTTTCCAACTCTTCATCGTTTATGACGATGCGCATGCGCTGGCCACCCAGTACATATGATGGGCGCACCAGTACAGGATAGCCTACTTCCTTGGCCACATCTATGGCCTCGTCGGTAGTGTATGCGGTACCGTAGCGTGGATAAGGTATGTTCAGCTCTTTCAGCGTATCGCTGAAGCGGCCGCGGTCTTCGGCTATGTCCATGTTATCGAACGATGTACCGATGATCTTGATACCCTTCTCATGCAGTTTCTTGGCCAGCTTCAGTGCGGTCTGGCCACCAAGCTGCACCACTACGCCCTCGGGCTGCTCATGCTCTATTATCTCCCACAGGTGTTCCCAGTTCACAGGTTCGAAGTACAGCTTATCGGCTATATCGAAATCGGTAGAAACGGTCTCGGGGTTGCAGTTCACCATTATAGCCTCGTAGCCGCTTTCGCGTATGGCTATCAGGCCGTGTGTGCAGCAGTAGTCGAACTCTATACCCTGGCCTATGCGGTTGGGGCCCGAGCCCAGCACTATTATCTTCTTCTTGTCGGTGCGTATGCTTTCGTTAGCCCCTCCCTCTTGAAGGGAGATAGAGGGGGCTTCGAATGTGCTGTAGTAGTATGGCGTTTTGGCCTCGAACTCGGCGCTGCAGGTATCCACCATCTTGAACACGCGGGTGATGCCCAGCTTCTTGCGGTATTCGTACACTTCCTCGGCAGTGCAGTCAAGCAGCAGGTCGGCTATCTGCTCGTCGCCAAAGCCCATCTGCTTCATGCTGCGCAGGAAGGGTGCGGGCATAGCAGAAAGGTGCCTGAATTTCTTGGCCTCTGCCTCCATGTTCACTATGTCCTGTATCTGGTACAGGAACCAGCGGTCTATCTGTGTAAGCTCGCGTATGGTCTTTATAGATACGCCTGCGGCCATTGCCTCCTTTATGCGGAAGATGCGGTCCCATGTGGGGCGCTTCAGTGTATCTATCAGCTCTTCGGGGCGCAGCCTGCTGGTACTGATGAATGAAAGGCCTGTAGCATTGTTCTCCAGGCTCTGGCAGGCCTTTTGCAGGGCCTCGGGGAAGGTGCGGCCTATGGCCATCACCTCGCCTACAGACTTCATCTGGAAGCCCAGTGTATCGTCCGCGCCTTTGAACTTGTCGAAGTTCCAGCGGGGCATTTTTACGATCACATAATCGAGCGCGGGCTCGAAGTAGGCCGATGTGGTCTTGGTGATCTGGTTGCTCAGTTCATCCAGCGCATAGCCTATGGCCAGCTTGGCGGCTATCTTGGCTATGGGGTAGCCAGTGGCCTTTGATGCCAGTGCCGACGAGCGGCTTACGCGTGGGTTTATCTCTATGGCTATTATCTCCTCGGTATTGGGGTTCAGCGCGAACTGTACATTACAGCCACCGGCAAAGTTGCCCAGGTCGCGCATCATCATGATGGCGGTATTGCGCATAAGCTGGAAGGCGGTATCGCTCAGGGTCATGGCAGGCGCTACGGTAATGCTGTCGCCCGTGTGTATGCCCATCGGGTCGAAGTTCTCTACGGTGCATATGATGGCCACATTGTCGTTGCTGTCGCGCAGCAGCTCCAGCTCGAATTCCTTCCAGCCCATTACTGCCTGCTCTACCAGCACCTCATGTATGGGCGATGCCGTGAGGCCGCGGTCCAATGCCGCATCCAGGTCTTCTTTATGATAAACGATGCTGCCACCCGTACCGCCCAGCGTGAAAGAAGGACGGATAACTACCGGCTGAAAACCGGAGTACACAACATTGGAGCTGGGCAGGCTGTTGCCGGTATTGCCTGCGGCCGATACCTGCAGTTCCTGTGCGAACTCCTTTCCTTCCAGCAGCGAGTTGGCCGTTCTTGCCTTTGCGATAGGCACGCCCAGCTCTATCATCCACTTGCGGAAGAGCTCCCTGTCCTCGGCCTTGTCTATGGCTTTTATGTCCACACCTATGAGGCGCACGTTAAAGCGTTCCCATATGCCCAGTTCCTCGGCCTCTTTGGCAAGGTTCAGGGCCGTCTGGCCGCCCATGGTGGGCAGTACGGCGTCTATGTCGTTCTCTTCCAGTATCTGCTCTATGCTTTCTACCGTAAGGGGCAGCAGGTATACCCTGTCGGCCATTATGGGGTCGGTCATGATGGTGGCAGGGTTGGAGTTGATGAGGACGACCTTTATGCCCTCTTCCCTGAGGCTCCTGGCAGCCTGTGAACCGGAATAGTCGAATTCGCAGGCCTGGCCTATAACAATGGGGCCCGAGCCTATGATGAGCACACTTTTAATAGAGAGATCGCGCGGCATTTGCAGATGAAGTAAAAATGTAAAGAATAAATAACAAGGTCGCGATGAGCAGGTAATATACCGGGCTCAACGCCCGGGGCGCAAAAGTACAAAAAAACCGGATAGTTGAGCCGCCCGGCGGTGCGGACGTATAGAGAAAATATTTGTTTTGAAGTATGCGGGCATATGTGAATAACATGGTTAATTAAAATATGTCGTATTCAACAAATTACCCGTAGCAGCAGTATTATTTACCTAATTTTGCACGGGGCATTTCGTGCCCTTTGACGACACGCTTTTTTTCGCACATTTGCGATCATATAATAAACCATAGCCGTAATGAGCTTTTTAGGCCTTTTCAAGTTCCTCACCCAGGAAATAGCCATAGATCTTGGCACCGCCAATACATTGATAATACACAGTGACCAGGTAGTAGTGGACGAACCCTCTATAGTAGCCATAGACCGCACTACCAACAAGATAGTGGCCGTAGGTAAAAAGGCCATGATGATGCACGAAAAAACGCATGAGAACCTGAAGACCATACGCCCGCTGAAGGATGGTGTGATAGCCGACTTCGATGCGGCAGAGAACATGCTGCGCGAGATGATAAAACTGGTATACCCTAAAAAGCCTATGTTCCCGCCCAGCTGGCGCATGGTGATATGTATACCATCGAGCATAACCGAGGTAGAGAAACGTGCGGTGCGCGACAGCGCAGAGCGTGCGGGCGCAAAGGAGGTATACATGATACACGAGCCTATGGCCGCAGCACTGGGTATAGGTATAGATGTAGAAGAGCCTACCGGCAACATGATAATAGACATAGGCGGTGGTACTACAGGCATATCGGTGATAGCGCTGGCAGGTATAGTGTGCGACCAGTCCATACGCATAGCCGGCGATGAGTTCACCGGCGATATAATGGAGGCCATGCGCCGCTACCACTCGCTGATGATAGGCGAGCGTACCGCAGAGCAGATAAAGATACATGTAGGCTCGGCCCTGAAAGAGCTGGACAACCCACCCGATGATATAGCAGTGAACGGACGCGACCTGGTAACAGGCATACCCAAGCAGATAATGGTATCGTACCAGGAAGTGGCCGAGGCGCTGGACAAATCTATCTTCAAGATAGAAGAGGCCATACTGAAGGCACTGGAAAGCACACCACCGGAACTGGCCGCCGACATATACAGGCGCGGCCTGTACCTCACCGGCGGCGGCGCGCTGCTGCGCGGGCTGGACAAGCGTATATCGCACAAGATAAAGCTGCCTGTGCATGTGGCCGACGATCCGCTGCGTGCAGTGGTGCGTGGTACCGGCATGGCGCTGAAGAACATAGCCAGGATGCCGTTCCTGATGAAGGGCAGCATGTAGGCCCTGAACAGTATGTAGTGAACCGCTCAATAAAGTGCTAGCAACAAGGTGCGCAATTTCATTTTTTTCATACGCCGCTTTTTCAACCTCATCCTGTTCCTTGTACTGGAGGTGGTGTGCATCGTGATGATACAGCGCACGGCCACACTGCAGGGAAATGACATAGTGAGCTCGGCCAACGCGGTATCGGGGCTGGTGTACAAGAAGAAGAGCGATGTGGCCTACTACTTCGGCCTGCGCAGGATGAACGACAGCCTGCTGCGCGAGAACGCGCGCCTGCGCCAGAACATAGCCATGTATAACAGCCTGGATACCCTGGGCGATTCGGTGGTGCGCATAGACAACTCCGACACTGCCAAACATATAGTGCGCTTCTCAGAGTATATATACCGTACTGCGCGGGTCATCAACAATTCTACCAATGCTACCGACAACTATATAACGCTGAACCGCGGTACCGATGATGGTGTGTACAAGAGCATGGCCGTGATATCGGGCACGGGCGTGGTGGGCCGTGTAGAGCATGTGTCACGGCACTTTGCAAGTGTGCTGTCGGTACTGAGCTCTAAGCAAAAGGTGAGCGCAAAGCTGAAGAGCGGCAATATAGGTGTGGTGATATGGGAGGGCCGCAACCCTACTACGCTGGTGATGACAGAGATACCGCAGCAGGTAGTGGTGAAGAAGGGCGACTCTGTAGTGACGAGCAACCTGTCTTTGTATTTTCCGCCGGGGGTGCTGATAGGTACCGTGGTAAAGACCGAGCAGGTAAAGAAGAACACGACGCAGCGTATATACCTGCGCTCATCTACCAACTTCCAGAACCTGCAATATGTGTATGTGGTAGAGAACAAGATGGCCCAGGAGAAGGACGAGCTGGAGGAGACACAAAACAAATGATGCGATGAACGTGTACCTGAAGAACATACTGCGTTTCTGCGTGATAGTGCTGTTGCAGGTGCTGATCCTGAACAAGATAACGCTGCGCTGGTGGAGCGATCCATCGGGGTTCCCCGTGTTCATACCGTATGTATACCCGCTCTTCCTGCTGCTGCTTCCTTTTGAGACCCCGGTATGGGCATTGCTGCTGTGCGGCTTTGTGCTGGGGCTTACGGTAGATGCCTTTACCAATACGGCCGGCATGCATGCCTTTGCTACGGTGCTGATAGCCTACCTGCGTACCAATGTGCTGACGGCCCTGCTGCCGCGCAACCTGTCGGAGTACAGCGGGTCGCAGCCATCTACAAGAAATATGGGATGGATGCCCTTCCTGGTGTATAGTGGATTCCTGATAATACTGCACCACCTGGTGTTCTTCTCTATAGAGCTCTGGAACTTCTCGAACCTGGGGCAACTGTTGCTGAAGACACTGGCCTCTGTGGTCACTTCTATGCTCTTTGTGGTAGTATACCTGCTGCTGTTCTCAAGGCAGGACAACTCCCGTATGTAACGTTCTCAGAAATAAGGGAGCATTCCTATTTACGAAGCAATTAGCGGCATCAAGGCCATCAAGCCATCCTATTCACCAAGCCATCCTATCCATCAAGGTTCAGACCTGCTGTTCATCAAGGTTGCGGCCTACTCGCACTCGCCGCCCGGCTTGCATACCGCGCCCTGTTCTATCTGCAGCGCTGCCGCAGGGTTGGCCTTCTTCCATTCTGCCACTGCGCGTTCCAGCGTCCTTACAAAGGCATCTGCCGGCTGCGCACCCGATACCGCATACTTCCTGTCGAACACAAAGAACGGCACACCATTCACACCTATGGCCTCTGCCTCTTTTATATCCTGTTCTATCTTGTGCGTATACACATCGTTCGTCAGCGCTTCCTTTACATCGGTCTCGGTCAGTCCTATCTCTTTGCCCAGTGCGGTCAGTGTCACAGTATCGCCCATATCCTGCCCTTCTGTAAAGTAGGCCCTGAACAGGCGCTCCTCTGCAGCATCGCCCAGCCCTTTGGTCTTGGCCATCTGTATGAGCCTGTGCGCCCTCCACGAGTTCGCCACCACTGCCTTGTCAAAGTTATACTGCAGCCCTGCAGCACTTGCCATCTGCACCACGCGCTCATGCATCCGCTTCGATTCGTCAACGCTCAGGCCCTTCCTTGTGGCCAGGTAGGTGTATACATCGGTACGCGGCTCTATATGGTCGGGTATAGAGGGGTCTAGCTGAAAGCTCTTCCATACTATCTCTACATACCCGCTATCGGCAAACTTGCCCATGGCCTCCTCGAAGTGGCGCTTACCTATATAGCAGAACGGGCACATGATGTCGCTCCATATTTCCACCTTCATCTTTGTTCCTGTCGTCATTGTCTTTCCTTTTTCTGTCGTTATCGTCTTCTTGTTCAGTTTCTGCCGTCCATTGGTACACAATGGTATTATCAGCAGCCATACTGCAAAGGTCGCTATTATACTCGTTCTCATATATGCCAGTATCACGAAGGTAACCTATCGGCCATCATGTGTCACATAAAAAAGCCGGCGCTCTTTGAGCGCCGGCCATATCATAAAGTATCAGGGAACTTATTAAGCACCTACAGCTATACGCTTGAAGGTGGTAACAGTAAGGCCCTTGTTCACGCTGTTCAGGTATTCGGCCACGGTCTTGCCATTGTCTTTTACGAAAGCCTGTGGCAGCAGTGTATTGTCTTTGAAGAATTTGTTCAGCTTGCCTGCAGCTATCTTCTCGGCCATATCGGCGGCCTTGCCTTCAGCTACTATCTGCTCTACAGCTATCGCCTTTTCGCGGGCCACTGTCTCTGCGGGTACGCTATCCGCGTCCACAGCCAGTGGGTTCATGGCTGCTATCTGCATAGCCACGTCCTTACCTGCAGTTATGATACCCTCGTTAGCGGCCTGGTTCATACCTACCAGTACACCTATGCGGTAGCCAGAGTGTATGTAAGGCACCACAGCATCGGCAGTTACCTGCTCAAAGCGCGATACGTCTATCTTCTCGCCTATCTTGGCCACGGTCTCCATCAGCCTTTCGCCTATTGTGGCGTTGCCCATAGATGCTGCTTTCAGCTCATCTATAGTGGTCACCTTGGTAGCCAGTGCTATGTCGGCTATCTCCTGTGCAAAAGCTATGAAGTCTGCGTTCTTTGCCACGAAGTCGGTCTCGCTGGTCAGGTTCAGCACTATGCCGTATGTGTTCTCGGCATTGGCCTTGGCTATCACCACACCTTCCTTCGCATCGCGGTCGCTGCGGTTAGCAGCCACCTTCTGACCCTTCTTGCGCAGGTAGTCTATAGCGGCCTCAAAGTCGCCATTGCTTTCCATAAGGGCCTTGCGGCAATCCATCATGCCTGCTCCTGTCTGCTGGCGCAGCTTGTTCACGTCTGCTGCCGATATTGTTACTGTGCTCATATGAGGTATTTTTTATTGTTCTGGTTATTGAGGGTGCGAAATTCGCATTTTATCATTAAAGCCCCAAATGCGGGGCTTTAATAGATATATATTGTTCTGTTAAGTTTACATCAAAACCCACGGGGCTTAGCTCCTTGGCGCGGGGCGGCTGCCACCACCACCGGGACCACGGCCTGCACCACCCGGACGGCTGCCGCCGCCACCAGGACCACGACCTGCACCACCCGGACGACCCGGACCACCTGCACTGCGGCCTGCGCCACCGCCAGAGCGGCCTGCACCTGCGCCTGTACCACGGCCACGGCCTGCACCGCCACCACGGCGGCCACCTTCACCGTCTTCTTCTGTCATTTCCATACCACGGCCATGATTTTCTACTTCTTCCTCCTGTGTATCTTCTTCAGACTCTTTCATCTGTGCACGCTCCTGCAGGCCTTCCAGTATGGCCGCTGTGAGGTACTGCGTGATGATGGCTATAGATTTTGTAGCATCGTCATTGGCAGGTACTGCGAAGTCTACCTTCGTAGGGTCGCTGTTGGTATCTACCATAGCAAAGGTAGTTATGCCCAGGCGCTTGGCTTCGGCCAGTGCTATATGCTCATGGCTTATATCCACCATGAAGATAGCAGCAGGCACGCGGCCCATCTGCGATATACCGCCCAGTACTTTTTCCATTTTTTCTTTGCTGCGGGTCAGGGTCAGGCGCTCCTTTTTGGTAACGCTGTCCATGGTACCGTCGTTCAGCATTTTTTCTATGCTCAGCATCTTCTTTACGCTCTTGCGTATAGTAGTGAAGTTGGTGAGCATGCCACCCAGCCAGCGCTCGGTAACAAATGGCATGTTGGCGCGTGCTGCTGCCTCTGCCACTATTTCCTTTGCCTGCTTCTTGGTAGCTACGAACATTATCTTCTTACCGCTCTTGGCTATAGACCTCAGCGCTGCAGCAGCCTCATCCAGGCCTTCTATCGTCTTGTTCAGGTCTATGATGTGGATACCATTCTTCTCAGCGAAGATGTAAGGCAGCATCTTGGGGTTCCATTTCTTTTTAAGGTGACCGAAGTGAACACCTGCCTCCAGAAGCTGCTGATGCAATGTTTTATTATCTTCCATTTTAATGATTTCTTGGTTGTTATAAAAATTGTTTGGTGGCGGAACGCGGCAAGCCGCGCTCCTGCCTGGTATCCATTAACGTTTAGAGAACTGGAAGCTACGACGTGCTTTGCGCTTACCGAATTTCTTACGTTCTACAGAGCGGCTGTCGCGGGTCATCAGGCCGTCTTTTTTCAATACCGGGCGGAATTCAGGGTTGATCTCGCACAGTACGCGCGATATGGCCATCTTCACAGCTTCGGCCTGGCCTTTGGGGCCACCACCCTGCACATTCACCACTACATCGAATGCGCTTACTGTATCGGTCATTTTCAGGGGCAGTTCTACCTGGTTCTGCAGGTACATGATGGGGAAATACTGTTTGTATTCCTTCTCGTTAACAGTGATATTGCCGGTACCCTTGCTTATATACACACGGGCTACAGCTTCCTTACGGCGGCCTACGGCGTTTTTCTGCTTTTCCATTTTATATTATAATGATTTGATATTTTGTGAAAGATCTTTATACCTGTCCCAGCATTAGATGCTCATGGCTTTGGGGTTCTGTGCCTTGTGCGGGTGCTCAGCGCCTTCGTATACGAACAGCTTCTTCGCCATTGCACGGCCCATACGGTTCTTAGGTAGCATGCCTTTTACGGCGCGCTCTATCATCAGGTTGGGGCGGCGGGCCACCAGGTTCTTGGCGCTTTCTATCTTCTGGCCACCTGGGTACAGAGAATATGTCTGGTATTCTTTGTCTTCCATCTTGTTGCCGGTAAGTATCACCTTGCCAGAGTTCACTACGATCACATAATCGCCGCAATCGAAGTGTGGAGTATAGTATGCCTTGTTCTTGCCACGCAGTACAGATGCTATCTTAGAGGTCATACGGCCCAGCGTCTGGTTGGTAGCGTCAACAACATGCCATTCGCGCTTTACGATGGTCGCGTTGGCCGACTGTGTTTTAAAACTTAAGTGTCTCATTACCTTTGATCTTTTTGTCTGCCCGGGGCAGATAAATGAAATATAAAAAATTGGAGCGCAAAGGTAGATCCGCTCTTTCAAAGTGCCAAGAATTTCATTAAGAAATTTTATGACACCATTGCAACTAATTGATTATCAATAAAAATAAAGGAAAAATATTTTAAGCATCAACTAGAAACACCTCCCTTCCCGAAGGGCGAATACTAAATGGCTATCTTTGTTCACGAGCACACATCATGACCGATAATAAAGACATACGTTGGTTACAGCGGTTCTCCAATTACAGGAAAGCGCTGGCACGTCTTAGCATGTTCATTCAGAAAAAAGACCTGAACGAACTAGAGGAGCAAGGTATCATACAGGCTTTTGAATTCACACATGAGCTTGCGTGGAATGTAATGAAGGACCACCTCTCATATCAGGGCATTGTAAATATCACCGGCTCTCGCGATGCTACAAGAGAAGCCTTCGCAAATGGCCTGATAACCGACGGTGAAGGATGGATGGAAATGATAAAAAGCCGCAATATCTCTTCACATTCTTACGAAGAAACAATAGCTACCGAAACAAAAGATAAGATATTCGGTCTATACTATGTACTGTTCGTAACTTTCGAAGACAAAATGCACTCATTGGAAGATCGTCGTTATGAGGCCGCGATCTCTACTCATATCTAAATAACACCCTTATAGACGTCAGCGTTTCTTCCATCCTCGTCATTTGTGCGTCTTTGTGTCCCTAAAAGATCGAGCATCTCTTCGTGAACTTAGTGAAGACCTTTGTGTCCTTAGTGGTTAAGAGTTCTACCAACGATAACGGTCTACCTCTCGAACCTCAGCCGTTCTCCCCTCACCACATCGTTCACCCTGCCGTTCTCATACACCACCTCGCCGTTCACAAAGGTCATATGCACCCTGGCCGGAAAGCTGTGTCCCTCAAATGGCGACCACCCACATTTATACAGTATGTTCTCCTTGCTCACCGTGGTACCGCCCCTCATATCTACCAGCACCATATCGGCATGGTAGCCCTCGCGCAGGTAGCCGCGCTGCGCTATATTGAAACACTGCGCAGGCGCATGGCACATCTTCTCTACCACTTTCTCTATGCTTATGCGGCCATCCTTTACATATTGCAGCATCAGCAGCAGCGAGTGCTGCACCAGCGGCACACCCGATGGCGCCTTCTGGTAGGGCAGTTGCTTCTCTTCCCATGTGTGTGGCGCATGGTCGGTGGCTATTATGTCCAGCCGGTCATCCAGCAGGGCCTCCCATAGTGCGGCCTTGTTCTCGGCGGCCTTTATGGCGGGGTTGCATTTTATGAGGTTGCCATACTGCGCATAGTCGTCGGCGGTGAAGTGCAGGTGGTGCACACACACCTCCGATGTGATGCGCTTATCGGCCAGCGGCATCATATTGGAAAAGAGTTGCAGCTCCTTTGCAGTAGATATATGCAGTATGTGCAGGCGTGTACCGCACTGCTTTGCCAGTTGTATGGCAGAGAAAGAGCTTTCAAAGCATGCGTTCACATCGCGTATCAGCGGGTGGTAGCTTGCGTGGTCGGCATCGGCATATTTTTCCTTGTTGGCATTTATCACACGTTCGTCCTCGCAGTGTGTGGCTATCAGCAGCTCCGACCCCGAGAATATCCTGTTCAGCGTCACATAGTTGTCCACCAGCATATCGCCCGTGCTCGACCCCATGAATATCTTCACCCCGCACACATCCTTTTTCTTCTCGTTGGTACGCAGCACCTCATCGGCATTGCTGTTCGATACCCCCATGAAGAACGAATAGTTGGCCACAGATGTGGCCGCGGCTATCGCATACTTGTCCTCCAGCAGTTCCTGTGTCAGCGCAGCGGGGTTGGTATTGGGCATCTCCATAAAGGTCGTCACCCCACCGGCCACGGCAGCGCGTGCCTCTGTACCTATGGTGGCCTTGTGCGTCAGCCCCGGCTCGCGAAAGTGTACCTGGTCGTCTATGGCTCCCGGCAGCAGGTGCAGGCCTTCGCCATTTATCTCGGTACAGTTGCCAACGGGCTGTATGTTACTGCCTATGCGTTCTATACGGCCGTTCTTTACCAGTACGTCCTGTATGCGGCTTACGCCCTCGTTCACCACGGTAGCGCCTTTTATCAGTTTTGAGTACATATCGTTATCTTCGTCCCTGTACAGGGTGTGTTATTTGTTATTGCATACAATGCAATGCAAATCTACCAAAATACGCCCTTAAAGCTCCCCGCTATGCTCAAAAGATACGCACTGCTTCCTTCGTTACTCCTTATGTCAGGCATCGCCGCCGCCCAGACCACCTTTCTCAGGCTGGGTTCCGACGGCTACCACAATATAGACCGTTGGGAGACCCTTAACGGCCGCCTGTGCGACAGCCTCGCCAATGGCGACAAACCCGAATCGCGCAGGAACGTAGTTCGTTTCATAGAGCGCATATCGCACCCCGGCGATACCGCCTTGGGCCTCTACAGGCACATGAGCGATGTGGACCGCTACAATATGCAGCAGATGGTATCCGAAAGCGGCGAGTGGGCGGGAGATGAGAACGGGGCCATAGATTCCAAACACCCTATACTCAACACCTTCTACAAGAAGCAGTTCAACATGATATATGTGAAGACCAACAACTTCTTTGTGGTAGTGAACCCCGTGGCCGGCGCACAGGCCGTGATGCAGAACAACGACATATCGGCCGATCCTGTAACAGGCACCGCGATACCCAATACCACCCGCTCCAACTTCCAGGGGGCCGAGGTGCGCGGCTGGATAGGCAAGAAGATAGGCTTCTACACCATGCTCACCGACAACCAGGAGCGCTTTCCTTACTTTGTGAACAACTGGGCGCGCCGCCCATACGAGGCTGTACCCGGCGCCGACTATTTCAAAAGACCCCTCACTCAGTTCGGTACATACGACTACCTGCAGGTGAACGGCTACGTTAATGCCGACATCGTGAAGAACCATGTCAATGCCACTTTCGGCTTCGGCAAGCACTTCATAGGCGATGGCTTCACCAGCCTCTTCCTCACCGACAATTCCTCCAATGTTCCCTTCCTGCGCATACAAACACGCATCTGGAAGCTGAACTATGAGTGCCTGTACATGGAGCTGACCCCGCAGTACATAAAAGGCGCCGACAGGATACTGCCGCACAAGTACTCTACCATCCGCTACCTAAATGCCAATGTATTTCGCTGGCTCAACCTCGGCCTGTTCGAATCACAAGTGTTCGCACGCACGGGCGGCTACGAGATAGCCTACCTCAACCCCATGATCCTTACCACGGCCATGAGCCGCTACAATGGCGCGGGAGATAAATCTATGCTGGGCCTTAGCGCCAAGGCCCTGGTAGCACGCCACTTCCAATTCTATGGCCAGTTCCTGCTCAATGAGTTCCGTATAAAAGAGCTTACCGGTGGCAACAAATGGTATGGCAACAAATGGGGCGTGCAGATGGGCGGCAAATACTTCAATGCCTTTGGTATAAAGAACCTGGACCTGCAGGGCGAGGTAGATGCCGTGCGCCCATACACCTACTCTGCCCAGGATACCATTGCCAACTATACCAACTACAATCAGCCGATGGCCGATCCGCTGGGGTCGGGCTTCATCAAGGCCATCGGCCAGGCACGCTACGAGCCCGTGAAGAACCTGGTGCTCACGGCCCGCATCACCTACTATATGCGCGGCAACGATACCGGCAATGCCAACTATGGCAACAATACCTTCAAGCCATACCCCACGGCTACTACGCAGTATGGTGTGAAGATGATAAACGGCCCCGAGAGCCGCTGCAAGATGGTATCTCTTAATGCGTCCTACCAGTTGCGCCCCAATCTCTTTGCCGACCTCGGCGGGGTGTACCGCAATTATGAGAATGTAGCAGGCATTTACCCGCATAGCAGCACTACCGGTACATGGACAGGCCCGCTCACTACCACATACTTCTATTTTGGGGTAAGGATCAATGCCTCGCGCAGGGCTTACGACCTCTTCTAGTGCGCCTATAGTGTAGCCAGCCACTCATCCAGCACATGCCGGTATGCAGCGAAAGCTGTGGCCGGTATGGCATTGTAGCCATGCAGATGCCCGGCTGCTTTTACGGCCATACCCAGGTCGAAACCGTTCTGCGGCATGGTATGATGTATTCCCTGTTCATGCATCCTCCGCCCCAGGTATTCCTGTTCGGTCTGCCCCGGTGTGGGTATCAGTATGGCTCGTTTTCCTATTGCTGCCAGGTCCATCAGGGTAGAGTACCCGCTGCGGCATACCACCAGCCGGGCCGCACGCATAGCCTCCTCTAGTACACTACCCGCCAGTCGTGCATGCCATGTTATATGTGGTGGTATATCGGCGGGTCTCGCTGCCTTGTCGCTGCCTTCGGCAAATATCACCCGCCCCTCATACCCTGCCGCCTGCCGCCACAATACCTGCGACAGCATGCTTCGCTGCGGCTCCGGCCCCGATAGCAGTACCAGCAGAGTATCGGCGGTACTGGTATCAGTAGGTACATTATTCCCATTCGCAAAGCGCGACAATAGACCTATATACTTTGTATTCTTTGGCAGCACCTCCGGCTGCGCCAGCATACCCGCCAGCGAATGCCCGCCCGCTGTATCGGCCACCCATACGTCTCCAAAACGCTGCAGGTAACGGTAGTGCATACGCTGTACCAGTCCATCTGCCACACTGCCCATTCCGCTCAGTACATGCAGTTGGTGCGTCATTATCACCGCAGGTACGGTAGCATGGTATAGCCCATACCTGTTGTCAGCTATTATACCACCTATCTTATGATCCCTTACCACCTCTTGCAGCCACTGGTGTTCCTGTCTTATGGTGCGCAGCACACGGGGTATTTGCAGCAGCAGGCCGGCCTGTGCTACCCGGTTCAGCGGCGAATAGGTGATATCGTACCCCTGCAATGGCAGCAACGGCACATCTTTTCCGTAGGCCTCGCTCACTATGCTTTGTTGTGCTCTATTGCCCGCGAATACAGGCATATGGCCCTTTTCCAGTATATGGCCTATAAGGGGCATGCACCGTGTAGTATGCCCCATTCCCCAATCCAATGGGGCTATCAAAATTTTTTTAGGCCGGGAAATTGTCAATATCCTTATTTTTACAAAAGTAGTTTTTATGAAAAGAAGACCGGCAAGGCGATACGTTATCTGTTTATTCGTTCTATTGGGCATGGCCCTGGTGGGCTCTGGCTGCAAGACACAGAAGAACTGTGGCTGCGGCTCCGATATATTCGGCAGCTACAAAGCACCCAAAAGATATAGATAACGCTAGCAGAGCGGTGCCAAAAAACATGTATTATGTGGTATAGGAAGAGAGACAGGGTTTGGATACAATACCTGAAGAACATCATGGCTACCGACAGTGACTCCGCAAAATTCCTGGAGCGCTACAGCCGCCGTATGGGCATCACCAAAGAATATGCCGGCTCCCTCGAGGTCTTCGACCTGCAGCAGTACAAGGTGGTACGCGCTGCCGCAAAGGTCAGGAACGCCCTGCGCGAAAAAGGCAGAAAGCCTTTCATCTTTGTTGCCTGCAAAAATTAAGATGGTAAGAATCTGAGGTATGCTGACGAGTAGCCCACCTACTCAGGACATCTATATGCACCATTCCTTCTTTTTTATACCTTGCGTTATGCAGCTACCTCAAAAACACTCCGCCACCGGCACTACCATATTCACCGTGATGAGCGCGCTGGCCCAGCAACACAATGCCATCAATCTTTCGCAGGGCTTCCCCGATTTCCATATCGATGAACGCCTCGCCTCGGCGCTTGGCCGCGCAGCCGCAGACGGGTATAACCAGTATGCACCCATGGCCGGGCTGCCCCTGCTGCGACAGGCCATAGCAGAGAGTTTTCAAAAGAGGTATAATGTAACTGTAGACCCCGATACCGAAGTTACCATTACCCCCGGGGCTACCTATGCAATATATACGGCATTCACGGCCATACTATCGCCCGGCGACGAGGTGATAGTGCTAGAGCCAGCCTACGATAGCTACATACCCAATATAGAGATGAACGGTGCACGCGCCATTTGCATACCGCTCTCCGCGCCGTCCTTCAGTGTAGACTGGCAGCGGGTACGCAATGCCATCACGCCCCGCACCCGCGCCATCATCGTCAACACGCCGCACAATCCCACGGGCGCCATATGGACCATCAACGACTGGAACATGCTTGCCGATGCCGTTCGCGATACCGATATCATAGTACTCTCTGATGAGGTGTACGAGCAACTGGTGTACGATGACCGGCAGCACATCTCTGTACTGCAGCACCCCGAGCTTCGCGCACGCAGCTTTGCCCTCTACTCCTTTGGCAAGGTCTACAACAATACCGGCTGGAAGATGGGCTACTGTATAGCGCCACCTGCCCTCACTACGGCCTTCCGCCGCATACACCAGTTCCTCTGTTTCACCGTCAATACACCTGCACAGTATGCACTGGCACAGCACCTGGCACATGCTACAGAGCCCATACACAGCATCATGCAGCGCAAGCGCGATCATTTTCTGTCCCTCATGGCACATACGCCCTTCACCCTGCATACCCCAGCGCAGGGCAGCTACTTCCAGGTGATGAGCTATGAGCGCATCAGCGATATGCACGACAAACAGTTCGCCGAATGGCTCACCAAAGAATACGGTGTGGCCACCATACCCGTCAGTGCATTCTACAGCTCTGGCCATGACGACAGGCTCATCCGCTTCTGCTTTGCCAAAAAGGAAGAGACCCTCGAGCAGGCCGTAGAGCGGTTGAAGAATGTCCCTACTTTGTGAACTTATACCCTATACCCCGTATAGAGTGGAAATGCCTGGGGTTGCGGCTGTCCTTCTCGAAGAACTTGCGGAAGTTGAGAATGAAATTATCTATGGTGCGTGTAGTAGGGTACACATTGTAGCCCCACACTATCTGCAGTATCTGCTCGCGCGATACTACTTCACCCTCGTGCTCCGTCAGCAGGCGCAGCAGCGCGGCCTCCTTCTTGCTCAGTTCCTGCTTCTGTTTGTTCTTGTCTATACATTCGTGCGCGCCAAAGTCTATCACCCCACCTTCGAATTCATAGGTATCATTCACCGCACGCGGCTCCTTTATTTTCTTGTTGCGTGTTACCAGCTTGTCCACACGCAGCAGTAGCTCCTCCAGGTTAAAGGGTTTGGTGAGGTAGTCATCGCCCCCCTTCTTCAGACCCTCCACTCTATCGGCTCCGCTATTTCTTGCCGACAGGAACATGATAGGCACATCATTGTGCTGCATGCGTATGGTCTCGCATACAGTTATGCCATCCATGTCGGGCATCATTATGTCCAGTATTATCAGGTCGAAGTATTCGTTCTTCACAGCCTTTATCACAGCGGGGCCATTGTCTACCGTGGTCACCTCGTAGCCTTCCAGCTCCATGTTCAGTTTCAACGTCTCGCGCATGCTCTCCTCGTCCTCTGCTATCAGTAAAGATGCCCTGTATTGCTTACCTGCCATAATGGTCGTTTTTCTCATACAAAACTACTGCATCATTCATAAAGAATGGATATGGAGACATAAGTACTTGTTAAAGCCTATCCCACCTTTTTCTGCTTTATCTTGTGTTACATTTCTTTTCTACATGAATGGACGTTACCTATGGCGGCATCTACTGCATGGCATATTGCTGTGTGGTCTCCTATGCCCTATGGTCATCCATGCACAGGGTACCTCTGCCGGTACAGGCTTCGGTATACAGGCCTCGTTGCTGGCAGGTAAGGTTTTCAAACACGAGGCCAAGTTCACCCTGCCCATACCCACCCTTACCACCGGCGCCGATGCCAACCTGGTATGGCGCACCTACGGCCGCAAAGAGTGGCAGCAGCGCCGCCACTACCCACGGCTGGGCCTGGGCATCACAGGTATGCGCTATGGTATAGATAGCGTATACGGTTCTGTCTTCGGCATATACCCCAATATCACCCTGCCTCTGGCAAAGACCCCCTCATTAGAGTGGACCCTGCGCCTCGGCACCGGCATCAGTTATGTCACCCGCCGCTTCGATAGGACCGGTCCGGTAAATACCGTCAATGTGGCCATCAGTGCCCATGTCAACGACCTCATCATGCTCCGCTCCGATGCCGAATACCACCTCAGCGATCATTACACCATTCATGCCGGGGCTTTCCTCACGCACATATCCAATGGCTCCGTACGCAAGCCCAATCTCGGTGTGAATGTAGCGGGTATCACAGCGGGCATCAGCTACTATCCCGTCACATCGCGCCCCGCCCTGCTGGTGCGCGACCTTCGCCCCCTGCCAGCCCGCTACCTCTTCCAGTTGCGCTACAGTATGTCGCTCGTATCGGCCTATACATGGGGCGGGCCTTTATACCCGGTCTACATCACCACGGCATATGCCAGCCGCCGCTGGCGCAGCCACAACAAGGTCTTCGCCGGGCTAGACCTCTCTTACCATCAAAGCATCAATGCCTTCCTGCGCAACAATGGCCTGGAGGCCGGGCACGAGCCGCAGCGCTCCTATAAGGCCGCCCTCCTGGCAGGCAACGAGTTCTTGCTGGGCCGTGTGGGCATCACACTGCAGGCAGGAGTCTACATCAGGCAGGCCTACCTGCGCCGCGAGGATGTATACCAGAAGGTGACCCTCAATTACTATTGCATACAGCGCGAGCATGGCGCGCTCAAAGAGCTCTTCTTCTTTACCGGCCTCAAGACCCACCTCAATGTTGCCGAGATGGGCGAGCTGGGTATAGGTCTAGGTCTCTGATGTCCGCATAAAAACACAAAGGACGTACACCCTGCGGCATACGTCCTTTGCTGTAGCATTCGATAAAGGGCCAACTATCCCTTGTCGTTCTTCTTGGCCTGTTCCATAAAGTATTCGTTCTTGTCCTTGCCCCAGTGTGGCTTCGCTATATCGGTCACGCCGGCCTCCTTCGCAAAAAGTCCATTGGCCTTCTCAAAGTAGGGCATGGCCGCATTCGCTCCCCCGCCAAATTGTTTTGGGGTAAAGTACTTGCTCACACCCTGCAGGTAGTACATGCGGGGGTTCTCGGGGTTCACCTCCTGCGCGCTCTTCAGGTTCTGGGTAAAGAGCTCTCCATACTTCTGCCAGCGGTTCATGGGATCTACGGCCATGCGTGCATTGGCTATCATGGCGGCCAGCACATAGGTCTCGTCATTGTCCTTCTTCAGTATGCTCACAGCATCTTCCCTTTCTTTCTCTGCCTCGTCCAGGTAGGCATCGCGTTTCTTGGCGTCCTGTTCCATGTACGAAAGCTGTGCCTTGCTGTATGCCACATAGTAGTGTGTGCTCCATTCGGCATCCCACTTCTTGGCTATCAGGGCCAGCTTGTTGGCCTGCTCTACTTTCACCTTCATATCCATGGTGGTGTCAAATGCCAGGAACGTCTTCTCCAGCGGCACCCTGAAATCCTGGGCCGTGGCTGCGGTAGCTATCAGGGCCGTAGCTGCAATAAGGATGTGTTTTTTCATCATTGTCTGTTTTTGTGAGTTATGGTGGTTGGTTGCTTATGTTATTAAAGTTCGTCCTTGCTGAATTCCGACAGCGACATGTTCACGCCGAAGAAAACGGTACGGTAGAGCGCAGGCACTATCTTGCTCATTTCGCCATTTGCGCCATACCTGTAGCCGAACACATTCTTCTGCCTCGTCACATTGTCCACGCTTATGTAGAACACCGTGAACCATTTGCCAAAGCTGCGCAGGTAGGCCGCCGACAGCGACAGGCTGTGATAGTCGGGCGTCACCTCTGTCTGGAAGTTGCTGTGGTCTGTAACGTTGTATATGTTGGGGTTGTAGTAAGGCCTGCCGCTGGCAAAGCTGTAGGTAGCGTTCACGCTCGTTTTCAGCTTGTCTATCCAGTACTTGCCCACTACGTTCAGGTTGTGGTTGGCTATGAAGGTAGGTGTGGCCTGCGTGGGATAGTTCATGTACCTTCTCCTGGTATCTATATAGCTGTACGATACCCAGTAGTCGGCATTCTTTATCGTCTTCTTATCGCGCCAGAAGAGTTCCAGCCCCTGTGCATAGCCGCTGCCATTATTGGTCAGGGTTATGTTGCTGGCAGGTGTCAGCACACGGTATGTGTTAGGGTCAAAGGTAGCAGCGCCCTCTTCCAGTACCAGCTTATCGTACTTCTTATAGTAGCCTTCCAGGCGCAGGGTACGGTTGTCCTGGCTCCACTGCCAGTTGGCTATGTAGTGTGTGGCTACCTGCATATCCAGGTCGTTATAGCCGTTCATAAAAGGAGCTATCAGGTAAAAGTTCGATGCCTGCTGGTAGAACATACCACCCGCCAGCGATGCCTGGCTGTGCGATCCTGTCTTTATGGCCATAGACAGGCGGGGTGCTACCTTGTCCACATTCATCAGTGTGCTGTGCTCGTAACGTACACCCGGCTTTATGGCAAAGCGGTTCACGGGCACCCACTCCAGCTCGGCATAGCCGCCTGTCAGTACTTCGTTGAAATCCTGCTTGTAGATGGTCTTTGCACTATCCTGCATCTCCATAGTGCGCTCCTGGCCAAAGTTCTGCACATCGGTACCTACCAGCAGGTTCAGCCTGCTGTTCATATATCGCTTGCCTTCTATACGGAACTGGTTCCTGTAGTCCACATTATCCATATTGAACACATTGGAGAACTCGCTCCTCGTTTTGTTCCGGCTCACCGATGCCGCCGTGTACAGCATATACTTATGCTTGAACATCTGCTTGTAAGACACATTGCTGTAGTAGTTCTGATCCTTGGTCAGAAAGTTCAGGGTGTCCGCTCCGGCCCTCATAGGGTTGGGTATACTCACACCCGTCAGGTTGTGCTGCGTGTTCAGTGTCACTTTCAGTATGCCGTCCTTATTGGGTTTCCAGGCATAGCGTATGTTGCCATTGCCGCCCTGCGGCACTTTGTAGAATTTGAAGTTGCTCTTTACCACTTCATAAAAGGGCGACAGGTTGGTATAGCCACCGCCTACATCCAGTGAGCTGTTCTTCCATTTCTTCACGCCCGATGCGTATGCACCCGCCATGTTCACGCCCAGGTTTATGGTGCTCTTGTCGGGCAGGTCGGTAGTGTTCAGCTCCAGTATGCCCGATAGCGCCTGGCTGTACCTGGCGCTATAGCCGCCACTGCTGAAAGCCACCCCCTGGTACTGGAACGCGCCGAACCTGCTGCGCGTGGCCACACCCGGCGCACCGCTGAAGAAGGCATTCTGCACCACCATCTCGTCCACTATCACTGCCGCCTCGTTGGCGTCGCCACCGCGTACGAAGAGGCCATTGTCCGGCCCGGTCTGCTGGGTGCCGGGCAGCATCTGCATGGCCTTCACCACATCTGCGCCAGAGCCTGCCGTTGTCACTATATCCAGCGGCTTCAGCACCGTTTTCGACTTATCGTTCGTCGCATCTATCGATCCCGCCGTTATCACCACCGCGTCCAGGTCCCTGCTCATATTGGCCTTCAGGGTTATCAGTATACCCGTCACATCGCCGTTTATCACTATGGGCTGGCCCGCCGTGGCATGGCTCACTTCCGATGCTACTATCGTCTGGTTGCCTGTTTCATCTGTAGTAAAGCTGAAAAAGCCCACGCTGTCCGTAGTACCGCCGTCTATAGTATTGTCCAGGTACACACTGGCGCCCTTTACGGGCTGGTTCCTGTTATTGACCACCTTGCCGCTTATGGTATGCCCGCCGGCTATAAGTGGCAGAAAAGGCAGTAGAAAGAATAAGAGTAGAGAATAAGTGTGTTTCATGTATGATCCTTAATTATGACGCAAAACTATGTCGCGTCCCGCACACAGGCACCTCTATTTCGGCTAAGCGGTAGGTGTTGTCGGTAAATGCCCCTGTGCGAACGGTGAAAATGTTGTTAAAGACCGTTCCGGCACATCAAGCCTCACATATTCCACGCCCTTGTGCCCATCTATGCGAATTTCCTTGCGCCCCTTGTGATATCCCTTTGTGGCCCTTGTGGTCCACAACATTATTGCACAAAAAAGCCCTGCCTTTTACCGGCAGGGCCTTATTAAAGAGATCAGGGTGCATATTAGTTACCGCTTATATGCTCGTTCAGTTCGGTGCGGCTTGCATCAAAGCTGAACACATTGCCCACTTTGAAGTAGTTGCCCTTATCGGTGCAGCGGTCATATGCATACTTCGCGAATTCCAGCTTCGAAGCCTCGAAAGAGAATGTATTGCACACCTGCATTATCTGGTCCGATGTCATGCAGTTCGATGACAGTATGCTCTTTGCCGTAGACAGCTTCGTGTCCTCAAAGCTCGCCTTGTTTATGGTCTCCTTTGCCGAGCGGAAGCTGCCGCCATCCATGGCATAGCCGCAGCCGCTGCCGCGTGCAGGTGGCGCCGGGGGAGGTGTGTTGTACCCGCCATTGTTGCCATAGCCCATATCGCCGCTTGTGGTGGTGGTAGTGGTGGTACGCGTCACGGTATGGCTGGTGGTGCTGGCGCTGCCACCCATCATATCGTCGTTTATGTTTATGTTCATATTCACGCCTGCACCGCCTACACCTACATTCACATTTGCGCCCATGCCGCCTACGTTCATGCTCATATTACCGCCCTGCATACTGCCGCCCGATGTCTGTGTCACCGTGGTCTGTGTTACGGTGGTACCACCCTGTACAGGTGGCGGAGGCGGTGGTACCGGCTGGCCATAGTGCATCACATACATATCTGGCGGCGCCACATAGTTGGGCGGTACAGGTGTGGCAGAGAAGAAGCGTATCTTCATATCGCCGTCCTTCTGTGTCTTTATCTTATAGGTCACATCGGCAGGCGCGCTCGTGCCGGGGTCTACCACGGGTATGTTCTTCGATAGCTCGGGCTTCGTCGCATCCTCAAATATTATTTTCACCGCATAGTTGGGCTGCATCAGGCCATCTATATGTATGTTGGTCATCGGTATGGTGTTCTGCCTCTGGCCGTTCAGCACCAGGTAGAATTTATAACCATCTTCCGAAAAAATGGTCAGTGCGCTCTGCGCGAACAAAGACATCGGGGCCATCGCCAGCAGCATTACCAAAAAAGATCTCATTTTCATATTACTGTTATTTAAGAGCAAAAATAATACTATACTAATAAAAATAGCTGTTCACTATCATATATCCCACAGTTAATATCAGGAAAATATGACGAGAGAGTACAGATATAGGGCGCGGTAAAAGGGTAAGAACAAGGGCTGATCTATACCTGCAAAAGTATCAGATCGCGTACCTGTGTGCGTTCAAAAATGTTGCAAATGCGTATAATGTTGTTGCAAAATGCCCCTTCGTCCTGCTTCCACCCACCCCTAATGCGCGTAAAGAACGTATTTTTACAAGATACCCGCACCCGGCATTGCCGGTATACTTGCTCATATATCCATTCAATTTATCTTTCCCATGGTCGCTGCTTTACTATCCGTATTTATCATAGGTTATTTTCTCATAGCGCTAGAGCATACCGTCAATATCAACAAGGCCGCCACCGCTCTCATTACCGGCGTCCTCTGCTGGACCATATATATCCTTTCCACCTCCGATAAGGAAATAGTATCGCACCAGCTCACCGAGCACCTGGCCGATCTGTCGGGCATACTCTTCTTCCTGCTCGGCGCTATGACGGTGGTAGAGCTTATAGATGCCCACGACGGTTTCAACATCATTACCGACCGCATAATACAGACAGATAAAAGAAAACTTCTCTGGATCATTTCCGCTATCACCTTTTTCCTCTCTCCCCTGCTCGATAACCTCACTACCACCATCGTCATGGTATCGCTTATCCGCAAGCTTATAGACGCCCCACACGACAGGTACATATTCGCGGGCATGGTGGTAATAGCAGCCAATGCCGGGGGCGCATGGTCGCCCATAGGCGATGTCACTACCACCATGCTGTGGATAGGCGGGCAGATAACCGCTGCCAATATCACCCGCCAGCTTTTCATACCCGGCCTCCTCAGCCTGGTAGTGCCCCTGCTTGTTCTGTCTGTAAAAATGAAGGGAACGGTCACACGCCCCGCCTCTACCGATCAGCATACCGATATCATCCTTCCCCGCCGCCAGCAGTACATCGTACTCTGCTCGGGTTTCGCCATCCTTGTCTTTGTGCCCATTTTCAAGTCCCTCACGCATCTGCCGCCCTACATGGCCATACTCATAGGCCTCGGCGTATTGTGGACCATCACCGAGGTGATGCATGGCCGTCGCCCGCCACAGGAAAAGAACAAGCTTTCCGTAAGCCGCGCCCTGCAAAAGATAGATACGCCCAGCATCCTCTTCTTCCTGGGTATACTCCTCAGCATATCTGCCCTTCAGTCTACGGGCATACTGGCCGAGGCCGCCACATGGATGTCACAGAACATACCCAGCGAGAACGCCATCGCGCTCTCCATAGGCCTGCTTTCGTCGGTGGTAGATAATGTACCCCTCGTGGCGGCCATACAGGGCATGTACTCCCTGCAGCAATATCCTACCGATCATTTCTTCTGGGAATTCCTGGCCTATACCACAGGCACCGGCGGTAGTGTGCTCATCATAGGCTCTGCCGCAGGCGTGGCAGCCATGGGTATGGAAAAGATCAGCTTCACATGGTACCTGCGCCACATCAGCTGGCTGGCCCTCATAGGTTTCTTTGCAGGCGCCCTGTTCTATATGTTCATGGCATAATGCCCATACCGACAGGCCGTCGAATTCATCATTCAATAGTGTCGGATAACACCTCCCTCTCCTTCGGAGAGGCCTCAGAATTTCGGGCACACCATCTTCTTCGCTATGCCCTTATTGGTAAAGTCGCCCGTATGGAAGAGTGTCACCTCTACACCACCTGCCATCTTGCTGGCCGGCACCAGGGTCGATGTGTTCACATCGTAGCTCACACCCAATGCAAAGGAGTTGTACTTCACGCGCAGCACGGGTATCACGGCATCGCGCAGGCGGTAGAAGGCGCCGCCCGTCAGCACAAAGGTCTGCTGTTCGGTGAGGTAGCGGGTCCAGCTTACCAGTGTGCCTGCTATTATCTCGCGGTAGGTACCCTGCATGGCCACATTGCCCTGCATCTGTATCAGCACCGATTCCGTTACGTTAAAGCCTGCGGCCCCGTTGGCATTCAGGCGCATGTTCTGCTTCACATCCTCTACCTGGTAATAAGAGAATTTCGGCTGTGTGAAGTGATAACCCGATACACCTATCATGTACGACACATTGTTGTCCCTGCCGCCACTGGAGTTGTAGTTGATACCCGCGCCCAGGTCCCAGAAGCTCATTTGCGCATTGGCTATGTTCTCCATGCTGGGCAGCATGGGGTCGAAGCGCCCACCCTGGAACTGGTTGTTGAACGTGGCCTTTGCCGGGTCGAAGCTATATTGCAGATGCCCACCCGTGAACCCCACCGACAGGTAGGCGTTCTTGTCCACGTTCATCGATTTGTTATAGTTTATGGCCGGGTATACGCCTGTTATCTTCTGGTCTATGCTGCCTGCTTTATCGCCAAAGGCCAGCACACCGAAGCTGAAAAAATCCTCCGACATAGAACTTACCGGCACACGGCCCTCGCCGCTCACCAGCTTGGTCTCAAAAGGGTGGCTTATGGTGCTCCACTGGTTGCGGTAGTACACGCCCACCTTATAGTCGCTGGCGAACACGCCCGTCAGTGCGGGGTTTCGCAGTATGGATGTTTCATAGAACTGGGAAAAGTGTATATCTGCCTGCGCCGCGGCCAGCATAGGCAGGCAGCACAGTGGCAGCAGGGCCAGCGCCCTTATGGCACGCCTGCGGGTATATCGCAGCGCTACGCCGGCCTTGTTCAGGCCGGCGCACCACTTTGTATCTGTAGCTCTATTGCTCATTCTCTATCCTACCTTATTATCGTTACATCGCCTTTTATGAATATATCCTCGCCGGTATAGCACAGCGCCTCTACTATGTATACATATACATCGGGCTTGGGTATGCCGCCCTTATAAGAGCCGTCCCATGCGTTGTCCGCATCGTTCAGCATTATGTTCTCCCGCTCAAAGAGCAACTCGCCCCAGCGGTTGTATATACGGAAGGCCTTCACCGCCTTCACCCCTATACCCCTGGGGTAGAAGACATCGTTCTGCCCGTCGCCGTTAGGTGTAAAGGAGTTGGGTACGAACACCTGGCTGTTCTCGCAGTATAGCAGTATCGTCACCGAGTCCGATGCACGGCAGCCATGCTTCGATACCACATCGGCATAGTAGGTCGAATTGACCGACATGGTGGCCACTGGGTTCATACAATCCCCGCAGCTCAGTGTCTCCGTCGGCGACCATTCTATGGCCGCTATCTCGGTACCCGTAGCGTTCAGTTGGGCAGATGAACCTGCCACCAGTCGCTGGTTAGGGCCTGCATCTACCGTAGGCAGCGGGTATATCACCACTGTCACATAGTTGGTATCGGGTATACAGCTTCCCAGTTGCGCTATGGCGGTGTATATCACCGTATATGGCGGCGTAGCTATCGGGTTCGATATAGTATTATCGTTCAGCCCTGTTGCAGGCAGCCACAGGTAGGTATGCCCTCCCGTATCGAAGAGCGGCACCGGTACGCCAAAGCATACCGCGGTATCGCCCCATGCATTGGCTATGGTGTGTGTACGCAGCTTCACTGTTACTGTTGCCGTATCTATACAGCCGCGGGCATCGGCACCCGTTACGGTATATATGCTCTCTACGCTGGGGCTGGCATTGGTGGGGTTGCAGGCCGTACAGCTCAGCGTGGGTGGGCCGGCCCATGTATAGCTCACTGCACCATAGCCATGCAGCGTAGCAGGGTCGCCCACACATACTACGGTATCGGCATCGGCCGTCACCACGGGTGGCGGCTCTACCACCAGCGTATGCGTAATGGTGCCCGTACAGCCCCATGCGTTCGATACCACCAGTGTCACAGGGTAGGTGCCCGGGGTAGTGATGGTATATGTGGGCGATGGCAGTGTGCTGGTATTGCCGTCATACGTCCATGTCCAGCTATTGACGGGGTTCCAGTATCCTGTGCTGGAGTCTATGAAGGTGAACGGCATACCGATACATACAGGGCTCGGCTCGGTATTGAATTTAGGTGTCACCGCATCTACCTTTATCGTGTCCAGGCCCACACTTGCCGACTGGCAACCTGTATTGTCGCTCAGCAGCAGCTTGGGCACATACGCACCCGGCGTCACATATGTATGTGATATGGTATCGGTAAATGATACCGTGCTCGTATAACCATCAGAGAAGTCCCACGTTATAAAGGGCACATTGGTGAGCGATGCCGTGAAGTAGACGGTAAGCGGCGCACAGCCCTGCAGCGGGCTGTAAGACAGCGCACCTGCGTAGCCGAATATGTTCACATAGTGCAGGGCAGTGTCCTTGCAGCCATACATATTGGTGGCTATCAGCCGCACAGGGTACAGCCCCGATGCTATGTACATATTGCTCGGCGATACTATGGTAGATGTGCCCCCGTCGCCAAAGGCCCAGTTATACCCCGTAGCGCCGGTGCTGGTATTGGTAAAGTTCACAAAGAGCGGCGGGCATACCGATACCGAATCGCTCATGGTAAAGGCCGCCGTCGGTTTCGTTACCTGTATATATCCCGGGTAGGTCACCTCATCGGTGCAGCCATGCGAGTCCACTATGGTCAGCTTCACATTGTACGATCCCGTTGCTGAGTATGAGTGTGTGGATGTAGACCCCGATCCCGTCGGCGATCCGTCTCCGTAATCCCATGTATAGCTGGATATAGGCCCGCCCGATGAAGTACTGGTGAACGTGACCGGCGATCCTATACAAGGCCGTGTAGGCGCCCCCGAGAACGATGCCACAGGGTCCCATACCGTCACTGCCGCCGTTTGCTGCGCAGAGTCCTTACAGCCCAGGTTGTCCGTCACTACCAGCTTCACGGTATAGGTACCTCCGGCGGTGTAGGTAAATGTGGCCGGCGTACCCGTACCGGTGCCCAGTGGTGTACCCACGCCCCAGGTCCATACATAGCTCACCAGCGAAGAGCCTGTAGTAGGCGTACTGGTGCTGGTAAAGACCGCATTCAGCGGCGCGCAGCCACTTGATGGCGCTATGGTAAAGCCCACCGATGGCGCCGTTACCAGTATCATGTCCACCATTCTCATGGTGTCCCAGCAGTTATTGGTATTGCGCACCCGCAACATTATGGTATGGTAGCCCGTTACGGTAAAGGTATGCGACACTGTTGGCGATCCCGGGAAGGGTATCGTAGTGCCTATCGGCGTACCGTTCTCATACCATTGATACTCCATCTCCGGCCCCCCCGATACCGATGCCGTAAAGGTCACGGTCTCGCCCCGGCATATGGCCGTTCGGTCTGCGGTAAAGTTGGGTATCAGGCTGTCTATGTATACCGTGGTAATGGCAGTATCGCGGCATCCGCTGGCAGCATTGTAGGTGGCAAGCTGTATGGTAAAGGTACCGAAGGTGGGGAAGTCATGTACCGGGTCCTCTAGCGTGGATGTAGTACCATCGCTAAATATCCACAGGTGACTGTCATCGCCCATCGAGTTGTTGAAGAAGTTCACCCTGTGCCGTGGCCTGCACAGTATGGTCTTGCCTATTATCGATTTCGGAGAGTCTACCCTTATATAATCCACTATCTGGTAGGTCGTTCCCCGGCACCCATTATAATATGGCGTCACCGATGGCGTGAAGTAGACCCCCGGCACCGTATACACATGCGATACAGGAAGGCCTGTAGTATCTATAAGCGATATACCGTCATCAAATTCCCAATGGTATTCATCTACCGGCCCTACTACCACCGTGGGGGTGAAGATGACCGGTATATGGTCGCCATAGCACACATGCCTGGGCGATGCGCTGAATATGACCTGCGGCGGTGTGCCCACTTCCACCTCCAGCGAATAGGTCACCGGGCAGCCGTTGGCAGTGATGGCCGTTACCGTCACCGTATATGTACCTACCGCAGTATATGTGTGCGATGGTGCGGACGCACCGCTGGTAGGCGCGCCATCGCCAAAGTTCCATACAAAGGAACCCAGCGGCCCATAAGGGTAGGGCGCAACACCGGGTCCGGGTATGGATGTCTGCAGGCTGGTGGTGAAGTTCACCGTCAGTGGTACACAACCCCTGCGTGGGCTTGCAAATGCGGTAAAGAGTATGTCGTATATGGTTATGCTGCCTACTATCTTCCTGGGGCAGCCATGGTCAGGGTCTGTCACGGTCACGGTGGCGGTCTTCACGCCATTGGTGGGATAGGTCACATTTATCGGGTTGGTGGTCCCGGTGCCGCCGCCCGATGAGAAGCTCCAGTTATACGTCGATCCGGGGGCTGCACCCGTTACCGAGTACGTTATAGTGGCCGGTGCCGGACATGGCTCCAGCGGGTTTATGCTCATCGTCATGGGTGGTGCATCCACCACTACTATAGTGTGTATCACCGAGTGACTGCATGGTCCCTGTGTCACGGTGAGTGTCACATTGTACACACCGGGTGTGGTATAGGTGTGCGACCCATGCGTGCCGGTACTGGTGCCGCCATCGCCATAGTTCCACGATGCGCCCGAGAATGGCGTGGTGGTGGTATTGGTAAAAGAGGCCAGGGAGTTGATGCATATGGTATCAGGCCCGGTAAATGCCGCCGCCAGATTACTTATCACTACGTTCGATACGATGGTATCCATACAGCCGTTACCATCCGTCACTATCAGCCGCACGGGAAAGGTACCGGTAGCGCCATATGTGTGAGACGGAGATGCGCCCGTTCCTGTGCCGCCATCGCCAAAATCCCATGCATAAGTAAGCCCCGGTGTACCGGTGCTGGTCGATGAGAAAGGTATGGTTATAGGTGGGTTACACCCGCCGCCCGGGCTCGTAAAACCCGCCACCGGCGGGTTGAAGACATGTACATACGCACTTTTTACCAGCGATGCCTGGCACCCCTGCGCATTGGTCACAAAAAGGGTCACCGTATAGTTGCCGGGCGCACCATAGGTATGCATCGCCGGGCTCGATGTTGTGGTAGGGCTTCCATCGCCCCAGTTCCAGGTACAGGTCATGCCGCCGGGTACACCGGCAATGCTGGTATTGGTAAAGGTGATGGGCGTACCGGGGCATACCGATGTATCGTTGGCCGTAAAAGTTACCGTGGGTGGGGGGTACACTGTTATGGCCACGGTATAGGTACCTACCGACGAGCCGTTAGTGGCCGTAAGCGTCACTATATGCGTGCCGGGCGTAGTGAAGCTGGTAGACGGATTGGTAAGCACCGATGAGCCGGACACGCCGAAATTCCACGAATAGGTGGTACCACCGGCCGGTGTTGTAAAATTGGTGAAGTTCACCAGCAATGGCGCGCATCCTACGGCCGGGGTAGCCGTAAAGCTAGCTGTGACCTGTGCGCCTACCTCAGGGGTGGCGAACAGTGCCAGTATGGCAATATAAAATGCCAGTTTCAAGGACCTCATATGGTGTATAGTTCTAATTCAAGGTGATGTAGAAAAATAAAGATAATAATATTGTGTTAAAAATAGACGGGTGCGAACGACAAAAGGTTAGAATAAGAGAAAAATATATTAAAATTTATTTGCTGCCATATATTAGTTGCTGATCCCCTTAATATTGGCGAACGGGTTGCATATGGCATGCATATATGTGTTCTCCGAGCAGGCCGATAGGAGCGCAGGCCTGTTCGGGAGCAGATAGGATGGTAGATGTTATTAACTATGGCGCAATGTAGTAGCCCAAATGTTAGTACGCTCAATAACGGGCATACCGGCACATAGCCGTTGCATAAGAAGTGATCGGTATTTTTCATGGAAAAAGCATTACCCCAGCATCCCTTCCAGCTCTTCTTTCTTTAGCAGTACAAAGGTCTTCTTGCCATCGGGTGTCAGCTCTGGCTGGGTACAGGCAAAAAGCTCGTCTATCAGCGCCTGCTGGTTCTCGGGCTGGTTCATGCCCTGCGTGCTCAGCGACATCCTTCGGGCCATGCCTGCCAGCAGCATATCCGTACGGCGGCTCACGGCATCGGGGGCCTCATGTTTCAGTTGCTCCACTACTTCGTCCATGGCATTCTTTTCCTCGCCCGCAGGCAGGCCGGGCGGTATGCCCTGCACGGCAAAGGTGTTCTTGCCCAGCGCCGATATATCAAAGCCTATCCGCGCCAGGTCCGGCAGGGCATCCTGCAGTAGCAGCGCATCCTGCGCATTGAACTCATACGATGCCGGGAACAGTACCCGCTGCGATGCAGCGCTCTCTGTGTTCCATTCGCGCAGCAGGCGCTCGTAGCAGATGCGCTCCTGCGCCCGGCGAATGTGTATCAGCATCATGCCGCTCTTCACCGTAGTGGCCAGCATAGCGCCCTGTATCAGCATCATATTGCTCTTGCCTTTACCCTCGCTATCGCCAAATGCTGCACCCTGCTGCTCTGCAGGCGGTGGCTGTGCCCCGGCTATGTTCATTGCTGCCGGCGTTGCAGCTATCTCGTATAGTTCTTTCCAGTGGCGCAGGCTGTCGTTGCGCTCTATGGCATGTGCCTGCCCGCCCCCGCTAAAGGTGTTGAACAGGTAGCCCTTCTGCGTCTCCTCCCGCTGGCGGTCGGTCACAGGCAGGTTCACGCTGGATAGTCGTTGTATCTCGGGGTTCAGGGTAAAGTCCAGCGAGGGCGCTATGTTGTACCGCGCCAGCGAATGCTTCACGGCCGCACCCAGGTAAGAGTACATCAGCCGGTCGTCCTCGAATTTCACCTCCTGCTTCGTAGGGTGTACATTCACATCCACCCTTGCCGGGTCGGCCTCCAGGAACAGTACATAGAACGGGAACGAATCTTTCTCTATCAGCCCCTCATATGCCTGTACCACAGCATGGTTCAGGTAGGGGTGTTTTATAAAACGGCCATTGATGAAGAAGAACTGCATGCCGCGCGTGCGCGTACTGGCCTGCGGCTTGCCTACGAAACCATATATGTTCAGCAGGTCGGTACGTTGCTCTACGGGCACCAGGTTCTTTTCGTACGATGCCCCCATCAGAGCCACTATCCGTGCCTTCAGCGTACCCGGCTCCAGCCGGTGCTGCTCTGTGCCATTGTTCCACAGCCTGAAACCTATAGATGGGTTGGCCAGCGCCACACGGGTAAATTCGTCCAGCACATTGCGCATCTCTGTGGTAGTGCTTTTCAGAAAGTTGCGGCGCGCAGGTACGTTGTAGAACAGGTTCTTCACGCTTATGCTGGTGCCCGGTCTTGTGGCGCAGGGCTCCTGCACCTTTACATCGGTGCCCTCTATCACTATGCGCGTACCTGCCTCCACATCGTGCCGGCGTGTCTTCATCTCTACCTGTGCCACCGCCGCTATAGATGCCAGCGCCTCTCCACGGAAGCCCATGGTGCGAATGGTGAACAGGTCCTCTATGCTTTTTATCTTCGATGTAGCATGCCGCTCAAAGCTCATGCGGGCATCCGTAGGGCTCATGCCCTTGCCGTTGTCCGTCACCTGTATCAGCTCCTTGCCCGCATCCTTCACTATCAGCTGTATATCGGTAGCGCCCGCATCTATGGCGTTCTCCAACAGCTCCTTCACCGCCGATGCCGGTCGTTGCACCACCTCGCCCGCGGCTATCTGGTTCGCTATATGCTCCGATAACAGTTCTATTACATCAGCCACGCTACAAAGAAATTATTTGTGTGCAAAGGTAATGGGTTGGATGCAAGGCAGAAAGGTGTACTTCTTCCCATATTCATTAGGCGTCACCACAATGACCGCTTACTCTATAAGCTCATTTAATTTGAAGAATAGATAAAAATATAGCTTGAGCAGGTCAAGATCCACATCAGGTATCTTTCTTTTCCATCTGTCAAGAACATTTAAAGAACTCCATATCGCTGATGCAATTACTTTCTGAGCTTCTAGCTTAGTAGGCGCACTTACAAAGGCATCATGATCAATAGATATGCTATATTCAAAACTGTCTTCTATTTCAAAAGGAACACCATGCACTACCATACTCTTTTTTCCCCTTGTGTATCTAACGCGGGGCTCCTTCTTTTTAAAAAGTGTGAATTCCGGTCCTATGCAAATGATCCCTATTGTGAACATCTTTATACCATCACCGCAGTTCTTGTCAGCAAAGAAATGTGTAAGCGCATCCGACAGATCGGTGACCTGTTGGGATCGGTCATTTCTCAAACTCGATATTTCTGCTAAGCCTACTTCCATAAACGATCAGGAATGTTGCCTGAACACACACGAAACTATAAAAAATAATAGATACATGTTTTTATCACCTTTGGTACGAGAAACATCATGCAACGCCCTTCTTTGCCTTAGGTATGTACATGCCCATTTTTCTCTGCTCCAAATATCATATGTCTTTGTTCTCTAACTTTAGAAGCTTTACATCATATGGACCGATCGGAAGTTATCCAAAATTTTGTCCGCAACTTTATTCAAAGGACAAGCGAGAGCGTTCGTTGTTTCTACTTAATAGTGAGAATAAACGACAGAAATTTACTGATAAGCTGAACCATAACTGGGACGACCTTTTAGATACCCTGCCACTGGTAAGCCTTGATAAAGACCGGGCCGGATACCTACAAGTAAAAAGTTTGCTGCATATAAGTGACAATGATCCTTGTTACATCATCTCAGATGATGATAGCGACAATACATTTTTACCCTTCAGAGACGCTTTTAAGAAAGTCGATGAGGCCAGCTTTGGCTCATTACTGATAAACATAAATGCTAGTAAGCTGTTTCTAAAACCTGAAGTTGTTCAAGGGCATACACCACGCTACATTGGCATAAAATGACCCCGGTTTGCCTCCCGGCCACTAGAAAGTCTGGCATGCTGCCCACCTCCTCCCTTTAGGCAGAGGTCGGGAGGGTTTCGTATCTTACACCCTTATGACCATCCACTTCAAGCCCACCGAAGACGACAGCCTTACCTACCAGCTCTACTTCGCCTCGCGCTCAGAGCGTATCCGGAAGAAGCGCCGCAATGCCAAGATCCGCTTCCCCATCATCATGGCCATTGTCATAGCCTACACCATAGCTATGGGGCATTATACACTGGCAGGCATATATGCCGTTTTTGCCGTGGCATATGTTATCTGGTACACCTGGTACGAGCCCCGTCACTACCGCAAACATTACCTCTCCTTTGTGCGGGAGAATGCCCGGCCCGATGAGCTTCCCGTTAGCATGACCTTCGGCCCCGATGAGGCCACACAAGATACCGCCACCTCACATGCCACGCTACACTACAGCACCTTCGAAGAGATAGCCGAGCTGCCCGGGCAGATACTGCTGCGCATGGGTACACAGGCCATCATTATACCCAAAGATCAGGTGCCCGATGCTGCCGCACTCACCTCCTTGCTCAAAGACATAGCCACCCGCCACAGCATACCCTATGTCGATGACCGCACATGGGTATGGAAATAATGCACCGCACACATACACAGCATTAATAATAATTTATCATCCATCCCATCCGTTATCCCTAATTTTGCCCACCCACCAAAGGAATACGGATGAACAGCAGGGAATTCATAGAGGCGGCCCTCCGCGAAGATGTAGGCGCCGGCGATCTTTCTACACTGGCTTGTATAGCGCCCGCCGCCACCGGCCGCGCCATACTGAAGATAAAGGAAGATGGCCTGCTGGCAGGTGTGGCGCTGGCACAAGAGATATTTCACTACCTGGAGCCGCAGGCTACTTTTACCCTCTACAAGCACGATGGCGATAGCGTACATGCCGGCGAAACGGCCTTCGAGGTATCGGCCAGCGTACATACCATACTCAAGGCCGAACGCCTGGTGCTCAATTGCATGCAACGTATGAGCGGCATAGCCACCCTCACCAGCCTGTATGTGGCCGCAGTAAAGGGCCACAAGGCCCGGGTGCTCGATACCCGCAAGACCACTCCTCTCTTTCGCATGTGCGAGAAAGAGGCCGTGCGCATAGGCGGCGGCCGCAACCATCGCATGGGCCTCTACGATATGGTGATGCTCAAGGACAATCATATCGACTTCTGCGGTGGTATAGAGCAGGCCATAGAGCGCACCAATACCTACCTGCGCACCACCGGGCAGAATGTGAAGATAGAGATAGAGACCCGCAGCATAGACGATGTGCGCCGTGTACTGGCCGTTGGCCAGGTGCATCGCATCATGCTCGATAACTACACACCCACCCAGCTTGCCGAGGCCGTGACACTTATAAATGGGAAGTACGAAACAGAAGCATCGGGCGGTATCACCTTAGAGAACATTGCCGAATATGCGGCTACCGGTGTCGACCTCATTTCGGTGGGCGCCATCACACACCATGCCGTCAGCCTGGACCTGAGCCTGAAAGCCCAACTCACATGAGCAAGCGGCACATAGTGTTCATCGTCAATCCCAGGTCGGGCATAGAGCGGCAAAAAGAGATAAGCCATGCCATAGATGCCCACCTCGATAGCGATCTGTACACGCACGAGATACGCCTTACCGAATATGCCAAACATGGCACCCTGCTGGCGCGGGAAGCCGCAGCACAGGGCGCCTATGCCGTAGTGGCCGTTGGCGGCGATGGCTCTGTGAACGATGTGGTACATGGCCTTGCCGGTACCGATACCGTACTGGGCGTCATACCCAAAGGCTCGGGCAATGGCATGGCGCGCACCATAGGTCTGCCCCTCACTACCGATGAGGCCGTTAAGGTCATCAGCGCCGGCAAGACCCTGGCCATGGATGTTGGCTATGCCAACGAACGCATATTCATAAGCAATGCAGGTGTGGCCTTCGATGCCCTTATCTCCAAAAAATTCGCAAAGAGCGAGAAGCGCGGACTGGCCGTGTATAGCTGGCTTGTGACCAAGCATATGTGGCTCTACAAGACCTGGAACTTCCATATAGAGATAGATGGAAAGATCATGAACGAGCGGGCCTTTATGGTGGTAGTGGCCAATGGCACCCAGTTCGGCTACAACTTTCGCATAGCGCCCATGGCCAGCTATACCGATGGCCTGCTGGATGTGATAATAGTGCGCCGTTTCCCCAAGATACTCGGTGGCATCATAGCCCTGCGCGCCATGACGGGCACCATAGATAAGAGCCGCTATGTACGCCACTTCACAGGCAGGGAGATGACCATATCGCACCCGCAGCTACGCCTCATGCAGACGGACGGCGATGCGCATGAATGTGCCAGCAGCATCACCTTCCGCATAAAGCCCGGCGCACAGCGGGTCATAGTTCCGTAATTCTGTCCTACTTCGTTGCCGGCACGAACTTGGTCACATTGTTCACCTGCGGTGGTATGCTGCGCAGGTAGGCATATATGGCCGCCAGGTCTTCGCGGCTCATTTTGCCATACATGGTCCATGGCATTATAGTGTTGAACGAGCCCATGGGCACACCCGGCGCCACATAGCCGCTATCGGCAAATGCCCTGAAGCGGTTGATGAACACATCCTCTGTCCAGCTGCCTATGCCCGTGTTCACATCAGGCGTTATGTTCGATGAGCGCAGTATCGATCCGTCGTGGAAACGGAACTCCCTGCCACCGCTGTATTCCAGCTCTTTTATTATCTGTCCGCGTTTCTCGCGGGTATGGCATTCGTTGCAGCCGCTGGCATTCACCAGGTAGGCGCCATATGCCAGCTTATCTGCCGGGCTTGGGCGCTTGCCCGGTACGGCCTTGGCCGGTATGGTATTGATGATGATGTTCATCGGAAAGTCCGAGTGCGACTCTGCCACTTTGTTCTCTATACTGGGCAGTGTGCGCAGGTAGGCTATTATGCAGTGTATGTCCTCGGGGTCCATCTTCGCATAGTGTGTGTAGGGCATCACGGGGAACATGGCCCTGCCTTCCTTCGTTACTCCCGTGGTTATCACGCGGTACAGCTCGCCATCGCTGTAGCGGCTTATACCATAGGGCGTTATGTTGCGCGAGTAGTAGGTGCCGGGGAAACCCAGCTTCTTATCAAAGGTCTCACCACCCTTGCCCACAGTACCCGGCACCAGCGGGCCAGAGTATTTGGTCCAGTCGCGGGTAGAGTGGCAGTCCATACAGCCGCATACGGCATAGGCCAGGTATTCGCCACGCTGCACCTTTTCGGGTGTTGTCTCTACTTTCAGGTCGGGGGCCTTGCCTACATTGGGCAGGGCCACCAGCGCATAGGTTATCAGCGTACCTACGCCTACTATTACCACCAGCAGCAGGATACCTATTACTTTCAATACCTTTTTCATAACAGCTTTTTTGTGAATGACCCGAAATAAAAAGTGACATCGCTACGACACATCGTGTCATAACAATGTCACAAGATAATGAGACATTTATATTTTTAAACTATCGGAGCAAAAAATATAGCCCGCCTATCATGTAGATGATGATGCCGGCAATGGCCAGCAGGAACAGGTAGCCTGCATAGTGCATAATAGAAGATACGGCCTTGTTCTGCACGCGTACCTTACCCAGTTCTTTTATCTGTTTCCCTATTTCCTGTTCCATATGGGCGGTGTTATTCTTCGCCGGTGAGGTCGTATATCTTCTGTATGTTCTTCAGCACTGCGTCAAAGTCTATCGCCAGGTCCTTTATATGCCCCGTCTCCAGGTCAAAGACCCAGCCGTGTACCACGGGGTATCTGTTCTTCATATAGCTCTTCTGCACCACGGCCATCTTTATCACGTTTATGCACTGCTCCTGCACGTTCAGCTCGGCCAGGCGGTCGTAGCGCTTGTGTTCGTCCTGTATGCCATCCAGCTCGGCCTGGTGCAGGCGGTACACATCGCGTATGTTGCGCAGCCATGGGTTCAGTATGCCCATGTCTTTGGGTTGCATCGCAGCCTTTACCCCGCCGCAGTTGTAGTGGCCGCATACTATTATGTGTTTCACATGCAACTGCGCTACCGCATAGTTCACCACCGACATCGCATTCAGGTCCACACTGGCCACTACATTGGCTATGTTCCTGTGTACGAATACCTCTCCCGGCTCCAGCCCCATTATCTCGTTGGCAGGTATGCGGCTGTCAGAGCAGCCTATGTACAGGAACTCCGGCGACTGCTGCCCGGACAGGCGCTCGAAGAAATGCTTGTCCTTTGCCATCATCGATGCTACCCATCGGCGGTTGTTCTCAAAAAGTTCCTCGTAGGTGGTCATAAGTGCAACTTTCAGACAATATTACATAATGAATGGAATAAAGATTTCAAAAACAGGCGATAACGGTTATTTTTACACCCTTAATAATAAAATAAGGTAATAATGAAACTGGTCACATATTCGGATAATGGACGCGAGCAGCTGGGCTTCCTGGTGAATGGCAATATATATGCCACTACCGCGGCCGACAGCAGCCTGCCCGCTACCATGAGCGAACTGCTGCAGAACTGGGAGGCCAGGATAGATGCAATGAAGGCCACGGCTACCGCGATAGCCCAGGGCAATACCACTGCCGAAGGCATTCCTTATACAGGTATGAATGTGCTGGCCCCCGTGCCGCGCCCCACATCCTGCAGGGATGGCTACGCCTTTCGCCAGCATGTGGCGGCCGCAAGGCGCAACCGAAAGGTGGATATGATAGCCGAGTTCGACCAATACCCTATTTTCTACTTCACTAATCACAATGCCATACAGGGCCCCGGCGACATACTGTGTATGCCCGACCATTTCAAAAAGCTCGATTTCGAGCTGGAGGCGGCCATAGTCATATGCAAAAAGGGCAGGAACATCACCGCTGCCGAAGCCGATAGCTATATAGGCGGCTACATGATAATGAACGACATGAGCGCCCGCACCCTGCAGATGGAAGAGATGTTGCTGAACCTGGGGCCCGCCAAGGGCAAGGATTTCAGCACCGTCATAGGGCCCATACTGGTGACCCCCGATGAGCTGGAGCCTTACAAGATACCCGCCAAGCCCGGCCATACCGGCAACAATTACGCCCTGAAGATGACCTGTACCGTGAACGGCGTGCAGGTAAGCGAGGGTAATGTGGGCGATATGGACTGGACATTTGCCGAAATAGTAGAGCGCTGCGCCTATGGCGTAGATATACTGCCCGGCGATGTGATAGGCAGCGGCACTGTAGGTACAGGCTGTTTCCTGGAGCTGAACGGTACCGGCAAACTGACGGATCCCAATTACAAGGAACAATGGCTGCAGGCAGGCGACGTGGTAGAGATGGATATAGCCCATTTAGGACATTTAAGCAATACAATAGTTGCAGATAAGACAGATCTGAGTATCTTGGGGCTGAAGAAAATGGGCTAGTGGCCCTGAAGGGCATTTTTGCGCCTCTGAAAAAGCACACAACAACTAATTTGGTCGACCTGGAAAGATAGATGACAGCAAGTACGATAGTAGGTGTAATAGGCTCCGGAGCAATGGGGGCCGGCATAGCGCAGGTAGCTGCGGCGGCCGGTCATAAGGTGGTGCTATACGACAGCAACCCCACCGCGCTGGAAAAAGCAAAGAACAACCTCACCGCTACCCTCGCCAAGCTGGAAGAAAAAGGAAAGATACCATCTGCAAAGGCCATCCTGGACAGGATGACATTCGCAGAGCGGGTGAACGCTTTTGCCGATTGCGGCCTGGTAATAGAGGCCATAGTAGAGAAGCTGGACATAAAACAGGCCGTTATGGCCAAGGTAGAGAGCGTGGTAGACAAGGCCTGCGTACTGGCCAGCAATACTTCATCGCTGTCCATCACCTCTATAGCCGCGGCCTGCACCGTGCCATCGCGCGTCATAGGGCTGCATTTCTTCAATCCTGCGCCGCTTATGGCGCTGGTAGAGGTGATACCCGCCCTGCAGACAGACCCGGAACTGGTACTACAGGCCACCGCCCTTATGAGAACATGGGGCAAAACACCGGTAGTGGCCAAAGACACCCCCGGCTTTATAGTGAACCGTGTGGCAAGGCCATTCTATGGCGAAGCCATTCGCATATACGAAGAAGGACTGGCCGATATGGCCACCATAGATCATGCAATGACCACATACGGAGGTTTCCGTATGGGGCCATTCACCCTTATGGACCATATAGGGCATGACGTGAATTATGTGGTCACCGAGACCGTCTTCCAGTCCTTCTACTTCGACCCCCGCTACAAACCGTCCTTCTCCCAGAAAAGGCTGCTAGAGGCAGGCTGGCTGGGCAAGAAGACAGGCAGGGGTTTCTACGATCATACTGCCGGGGCAGAAATGCCGACGGCCGATACGAATGAGGAAAAAGCAAAGATGATAGCAGAGCGCATTATAGCCATGCTCATCAACGAAGCTGTGGATGCGCTGCATCTGGGAGTGGCCTCTGCCACCGACCTGGAGACCGCTATGACCCGGGGTGTGAACTACCCTAAAGGGCTATTGGCGTGGTGCGATGAATGGGGCAGCGAAAAATGCCTGTCGCTGCTCGATGCGTTGTACAACGAATATCATGAGGACCGGTACCGTGCGAGTGCATTATTGAGAAAACAGGCTATGGGAAATAAAAAATTTGTTTAATTTTCGGTGATGAAACCAATTCTCCTGGCTCTTTTATTATCTTTTTCCGCTGTCACGGGATACTCCCAGAAGAATTCGATAATAGGCGTTTTTGCAGGTGGTGGCATAGCTACTACCAGCAATTACGATGTAGCATTGTCAGGTGGTATTGATTACGCGAAAGGCCTCAATGTCTGGTCTTTCTTAGGAATGGAAGTAGCCTATCAGCAGTTCTCCCTACTTTACGACAACGAAGCCAACGGCGCCAAAAGGGCCACCGGTTTTGCAGGCGAGATACTGCGCCACAATAGCGCCTACCTCTTTCTTTCCCCAAAATTCAGGTACTGTGCAGGCCGCTACCGCAATACACACATCTATGTAAATGCCGGTATAGGTATGAATATGGGCGGCTACGACTCGCTGCGCCGCTGGAGCTCCATATCTACCCCCAACGGCATAGTGCGCTCCGATACTACGCTCGATCAGTCGGCCAATATCAAAAGCATGGTGCTGCGTGTAGGTATGGGTATCACCCAGTACTTATACATGGGCAACAACTGGCGATTCACCTTCACAGGCGACTTCGGCTTTCTGCCCGGCAGCCTCACCGAGACCGGCAATCCTTCGGTAGATGTGTCGCGTACACCCTACAGCCCCTCCAAGCTCAACCCCACATACATATCGCTGCGCATAGGTATATCCCGCACCCGCAACCGATAAGCTACCTGCATAGTACCAAATGATACACGGCCTATGAAACATCGTATACTTATAGCGCTGCTTTGCTGTGTATGTATATCTGCCTCGGGGCAGGGCGGTATGTATGGTGCGCAGGCGGGCATGGGCTATACGCCCGGCTATGCATCGCGCCTCACACCTGCTGTAGAGGCCTATTACCTGCACAAGGTCATGTACCATTTCTATGCCGGGGGCTCGCTCTTCTTCCAGCGCTATTCGTTCAAGACCGATGTAGGCTCCGGCGCTGCCCACTATGGCAATGTGCTGAGTATGGAACAACGTTCCAGCTACATCTTCCTTTCGCCCAAGGTCGATTATGCCATCAATTACCGCAGCTACTTCCATGTCTTCGCCACCTTTGGCCTGGGTGTGCGCGTGGGCGGCAGAGAGCTCTCCTATACCCACTCTCCCATCTGGACAACGCCCGGCGGCACACCATATGGCGCCGATACCCTTGCGGTCAATACATCCTACAACCTGCCCGGCACTAAGGCGCGCTTCGGGTTCGGTCTCGCAGAGCGCATTCCCACGCTCCGTTTCTGGAACATCATGTTATCGCAGGAGGTAGGCTTTATGCCGGGCAGCCTCAGCAAGGGCCCATATGCCCTTAGCACACCCTATGTATGCTTCCAGGTAGGCATCATGCACAAGTACCCGCAGGTGTTCGTAGAATATTAGGTCTGCAGAAAAAGGGTCACAGGTAGCGTTCCTGTACCACGTTCATATGGTGGCGCACATGCCCCAGCATTATGTATGCCCATGCGCGTGCGGTGGTCATACGGCCGTCCACATTGCTGGCCTGCAGCCATTTGTCTTTTGCAAAGCTCATGAGCATCAGCTCTGTGGCACCCCGTACCGCCGCGAACTCCTCTATTATATCTTCCATCGGCCGGCCGGTATTGTCCACACCGGCGGCATACAGGTTCTCGTCCATCAGGCCCAGCACGGTATGGCTGTCGCCGCGTGCGGCCGCCAGGGCGCGGTAGCTCATCACCCGCTCGGTATCTATTATGTGCACCAGTATATCCTTTATGCTCCACTTGCCGGGGGCATAGCGGTAGTTGTGCATCTCCTCAGGAATATCGTGGAACAGTTGCAGTGCCGCATCTGTCTCCTGCCACATCACAGTAGCCAGGTCGCCATCCATAAGTGTTCGAAAGTCGTTATGGTGATTTATTCATCTTTGTTGGATCCCCTCCACACAGGAGTACTATTTCTTTTATTAATTCCTCTTCGAGGTCTAGAGCGAATTTTAGTTTGGTGATCTTATACCCCGTCA